>CAZOWW010000002.1:45072-120895 GCA_964583765.1 uncultured Kineosporiaceae bacterium | reverse complement strand
CCTGGTCCGGCACCGGCTGGACCGGCGCCTCCTGGTCCGACCCCATCGCCCCCAGTGCCTTCACCTCCTCCACCTGGGCCGGAACCAAGTGGAAGTGACGGCCGGCGGCACCACCTGAACCAGCGCACCACCCCGGACGGGGGCCCACCACCACGGTGAGCCCCCGTCCCTCGTTGGGCTGACCGGGTGAGTGGGCACCGCGAACCATCGAGGGCCCGCCGGGCAGGTCCGATCCACCTATCAGGGCGATCGCAGGGTCGCCACGCGAGTGCGCCCCAGGGGAGCTCACGATGACGGAACGTGGTGCACGGCGCATCGTTCCTGGTCGTCCGTCTCCCGTCGAGTCGGACGGGCCTGACCCCTGATGCGGGTCAACGTCAACTCGATCCGGGTGCTCCTCCTGGCCGCGGTCCTCGCCGGCTGGGCCGCCGCCGGCGGCGCGCTCGCCCGTCCCGCTTCCCTGTCCAGCATGCCGGATGTGCCGTGGTGGGTGCTCGCCGCACTCTTCGCCATCACCGAGGCGTTCGTGCTCCAGCTCGGGGTGCGGGGCAAGGGCGAGGCGGTCTCGTTGAGCGAGGTGCCGCTGGTCATCGGGCTCTTCCTGGCCCAGCCGCACGAGGTGCTCATCAGCCGGGTCATCGGCGGGGCTGCGGTCTTCGTGCTCTACCACCGTCACACGCTCCTGAAGGCGGCCTTCAACACCGCGTTGACCGCGGCCGGGGCCTCCACGGCGCTGTTCGTGTTCGGCCTGATCCTGGGGAACGACGGGTCGCTCGACATCCGGGCCTGGACGGCGTCCATCGTCGCCGTCGCCGCGGCGGGGCTGCTCGACGGCACCATGCTCTTCCTGGTCGTCAGCTGGTACGACGGGCGCCGCCCCTGGGGTCTGGTGATCCGCGAGATCCTCTTCGCGGTGCTGGTCCCGGCCCTGGTCGCCGTCGGTGGCATCGTCTCGGTCCTGGCCCTCACCCGGGGTGCGGCCGCCATCCCGCTGGCCGTCACCGGTGCGGCCGGCCTGATCGGCTACCGGGCCTTCGCCACCCTGGCCGACCGCCACGCCAGCCTCGAGCGCCTCTACGTGCTCTCGGACGCGCTGGCCGCCGCGCCCGCCGCCTCCGACGTGATCGCCTCGGTCCTGTCCCAGTCGCACTCCCTGCTCCGGACCGACTACAGCGAACTGGTGCTCGCGGGCTACCAGCGTGGTCGCACCCTGCGCTGGCACCTGCGCTCGGGTGGGGAGACCGAGGGGCCGGTGAACGCCGACGAGACGCTCAACCTGCCGTTCCCGCCCACGGAACCGGTGGTCATCAACGGCGACACCCGCGCCGAGCGGACCTTCCTGTCGAACCGCGGGATCGACGAGGCGCTCATGGTGCCGCTGAGGGTGGACGAGAGCGTCGCGGGGCACCTCCTCGTGGCCGACCGCAACGGCGAGGAGCGGGGGTTCACCACCGCGGACGCCCGGCTGTTGGAGACCGTGGCCAACCACGGCTCGATCGCCCTGCGCAACGGGCGGCTGATCGACCGGCTGCACTTCGAGGCGCGCCACGACGAGCTGACCGGCCTGCCCAACCGGCTCTACTTCCGGGACCTCCTGGAGGAGGCGGGGACCAACGTCAAGCACCACGACAAGCCCTGCTCGGTGATGGTCCTGGACTTCGACGGCTTCAAGGCCATCAACGACACCCTCGGCCACCAGGCCGGTGACGAGCTCCTGCGCGTGCTGTCGCGGCGGTTCGCCGAGAATGCGGGCAAGGACGCCCTGGTCGCCCGGCTCGGCGGGGACGAGTTCGCGGTGCTGTCGACGGTCTGCGCCGGGGAGGACGCCGCCATGGCGCTCGCACAGCGGCTGCTCGCCGCCTTCGACCAGCCCGTGGAGATCGCGGGCACCCGGTTGCGGCTCGGGGGCTCCCTGGGCATCTCGCTCGGCCCGAGGGACGGGGTCACCGGCACCGACCTGCTGCGCCACGCGGACATCGCCATGTACGCGGCGAAGGCCGGCGCCGGCGGGGCCCGGCTGTTCACCAAGGACCTGGTCGAGGTCACCGCCTCGTCGTTGACCCTGGCCAGCGATCTGCGGGACGCGGTGGGCGGGGACGAGATCTCGGTGGTGCTGCAGCCCCTGGTCCGGTTGGACGACGGCGCGGTGCACTCGCTGGAGGTGCTCGCCCGGTGGTCGCACCCCGAGCTCGGGGAGATCCCGCCGGAGGCGTTCTTCGCCGCGGCCGAGCGCAGCGGTCAGATCACCACCCTCTCCGCCCGGGTCCTCGACCAGGCGTTGGGCGAGTGCCGCCGCTGGCACGAGCAGGGCCTGAGCGTCCGGGTCGCGGTGAACCTCGCACCGCGGTGGCTGGCCGACTCGTCCCTGCCGGAGCAGATCGGCCTGGCGCTCGCCCGGCGACAGGTGCCCGCGGACCTTCTCTGCCTGGAGATCACCGAGAGCGGGGTGATCGCCGACCCGCGGCGGGCGGTGGAGACGCTCTCGCGGTTGCGCGAGATGGGTGTGCACCTGTCCGTGGACGACTTCGGCACCGGGTACTCCTCGTTGACCTATCTCAGCCAGCTCCCGGTGCACCAGATGAAGATCGACAAGTCCTTCGTCCAGCGGCTCCACGTGAGCCCGCGGGACCGGGCGCTGGCCCAGTCGATCATCGACCTGGGTCGCAACCTCGGCCTGGAGGTGGTGGCCGAGGGCGTCATGGACGTCGAGACGCATGTCGCCCTGCGCGAGATGGGGTGCCTGCTCGGCCAGGGCTACCTGTTCATGCCGCCGTTCCTGCCCGACGAGTTCCCGGACGTGGCGGCGCGACGCGGGATCGTCGGCGGCCGGTCGGCCGACCCCGAGGCCGAGCAACTGCCCGAGGCACTCGCCGCGGAGGCGTTCGCCCGGGCTCCGGCGCCCCGTCGACCCGTGGAGCCGGCGCCTGCCGGACCGGTGGGCTGGCCCCCGTCGCCCCGTGAGGCCGCGGAGGGCGGTATCGGCGATCTGCCCGTGGGCGGGCAGGGCGTGATGCCCGGGGGCGGCCGCAGTCGCAGGCGCGGGCGCGGGGCCGGCCCGCGCGACGGATACCCTGTCGATCGTGTCCGAACCGACAACTGATCGTGATCGCCTGCTGTCGCTGGTGAAGGACCTCGCCGTGGTGCACGGTCGGGTCACTCTGGCCAGCGGCCGGGAGGCCGACTACTACGTGGACCTTCGCCGCGTCACCCTGCACCACGAGGGCGCGCCACTGGTCGGGCGGGTCCTGCTGGACCTCGTCTCCGACTGGGACTTCGCGGCGGTGGGTGGGCTGACCATGGGCGCCGACCCGGTGGCCGTGGCCATGCTGCACGCGGGAGAGGGCGCGGGCCGCGTGCTGGACGCATTCGTCGTGCGCAAGCAGGGCAAGTCCCACGGGCTGCAGCGCCGCGTGGAAGGTCCCTCGGTGCGGGGACGCCGCGTGCTGGCGGTCGAGGACACCTCGACCACCGGGGGATCGGTGCTGACCGCGGTCGAGGCCCTCCGCGAGGAGGGTGCCCACGTGGTCGGGGTCGCGGTGATCGCGGACCGGGGTACCGGGGCCCGCGAGGCCATCGAGGCCCAGGGCCTGCCCTACCGGGCGGCGTTCGGCCTCGCCGATCTCGGGCTCCTGCCGCTCGCCTGAGCGGACGGCCGCGGGACTGCCGGCGTCCTCGGGGGGCCGGCCGCGCCCGGACGGTGATCGTGACGACGTGGGTGCAGCGGAGGTGACGGGATGCCCGAGAGCCTGGCCGTGCTCGGGTTGATCGGGGTCTGCCTGCTCGCCCCGGCCGCGCTGGCCTGGACGGTGCGGACCCGCAATGGGCTCACCAGGCGCCGGAATCTGGTGCGGGAGTCGCACCGGCAACTGGACGTCGAACTGCGCCGCCGGCGCGAACTGGTCCCGCAGCTCCTGGAGACCATCGACACCGTGCTGTCCACGAGCCCTGGCCAGTTCGCGACCACTGGGTTGTCCCCGAACACTGGGCTGTCCGCGGGCACTGGGCCGTCCATGAGCTCCGGGTCCACCAGAGCTGCTCGGCTGTCCCCGGCCGCCACCCCGCTGCCACTCGCGCTCGACGGTGCGCGGGCCGCCTTCGAGGCCGCCCGTATGCCGGGCGAGGGCAGCAGAGCCTCCTCGCCAGGCGAGGACCCGCTCACCGCGGCGTTGACCGTGCTGTTCGAGGCCGCCGCACAGGTACCCGCGCTCGACGGTCGGGAGGACTTCACGGCGCTGCGCGGCGAGCTGGTCGAGACCGGGGATCAGATCGCGGCCGTGGAGCGGCTGCTCGCCGCGCACCAGGCGGGTCTGACCGCCCGACTCGGCTCGTTCCCGGCGTCCTGGGTGGCGTGGGGCACGGGCCTGTTGCGGCGGGGGAGCGCAGGCCGCACCCCGCGTGGTGCTCAGACAGGTTCCGCGGACGGCCCCGAGGGATCGGGCCGGACGGCGGCGCCCTCCGGTGCTGCCTCGACCACGGGCGCAGCCTCGACGCCGGGCACGGGCACGGCCTCGACACCGGGGGCTGCCCCGACGTTCGACACTGCCTCGACCACGGGAAGACCGGCCCAGTAGAGGTGGTGCCGGCGGCTGCCGGGCCCGTGGGAGGCCTCGGCGGCGTGCCGTTCGAGCAGGGCGATCACCTCGCGGTTGAGCGCGCGCCCCTCTTCCTCGGTGAGCGTGGCCGGGATCACGGTGAACCCGATCGGTGCCGGCGGGATCGCCTCGCCGTTCTGCGCGAGGGTCTTGTCGGCGTCGAGGCGCAGGGCGTCCACGAGGCTGCCCAGCAGCATTCCGGCGGCCGTGCGGGCCTCGGGGGAGTGCGTGGAGTTCACCCGCATCGATTCCGCGGCCGCCCGCCAGGGGCGCTCGCGCCCGTCCCCCTGTGCCTCGGCCCGGCGGACCAGCCCCCAGCGCTCCAGGGCGCGCAGGTGGTAGCTCATCGCGCTCGGGGTGAGGCCGGCCAGACGGGCGCACTCGGTGGCGGTGAGCACTTCCCCCGCGTAGAGGTGATGCAGGGTGGTGACCCGGGCGGGATGGGCCAGGGCCCGGATCGCTCGCGGGTCGCTGATCACCACGGTGTCGCGATCCACGTCGGGCGGGGTTCCCTGCCCGGGTGACTCGGACAGCGGCATGGGGCCAGCCTAGTCACCGAGGACCGGTCGGCGAGGACGTGACTCCAGCGATGTGAAGCACTATCTTCATAGTTATGAAGCAAACGCTGAACGATTCGTCGGGGCTCGGGGCCGCCACCGGTCCTGCCTCAGCCACCGGTCCTGCCTCAGCCACCGGTCCGGCGACCGGCCGCGGGTCCGGATCGGTGTGGCGGCACCGGGACCTGAGGGTGATCGCGGCCGGCCGGGCGGGCTCCCTGCTCGGGGACGAGCTCGCCATCGTGGCCACCCTGCTGTTCGCCCATGCCGCCGGGTGGGGTCCGGCGGGCGTCTGCGGGCTGCTCGTCGTGGCGGCGCTGCCGGCGGTGGTCGGGGCGGTGCCCGCCGGCCGATGTGCCGATCGCTTCGACTCCCGCTCGCTGCTCGTGACCACGGCCCTGGTCCAGGCGGTCTGCGCGGGGATTCTCGCGGCGCTCGTCGCGACCGGCGGGAGGCACCCGGGGCTCCTGGCCACGATCGGCGTCCTCGCCGCGGTGTTCGCGGTCAATGCGGGTCAGGCCGTCGCCGGGCCCGCCTGGCTCGCCCTCGTCCCGGCCGTGGTGGGCGCGGAGGCCATCGGCGAGGGGGTCTCGGCCGTGCAGTTGGCCACCCAGATCTCGGCGGTGTGCGGCCCCGCCGTGGCCGGGGTCGTCGTCGGGACCTGGTCCGCCGGGGCGGCGATCGCGCTCGACGCGCTGAGCTTCCTCGCCCTGGCCGTGGCGGCCGCGGCCGTGCGCACCCGGCGGGTGCCGTCCCCCGAGCAGGCCCGGCGTGAGCGTGCCCGCGCCGGCTTCGACCTGTTCCTGCGCGAGGACCGCGCTCTGGGGCGGCTGCTCCTGGGACTGCTCGCGGTCACCCTGAGCGCCCAGGTGGCTGCCGTGGTGACCGTCTTCCTCGCCGAGGACGAGCTGCACGCGGGTGCCAGGGGCTACGGCCTGGTCATGGCCGCGGCGGCGGCCGGGGTGGGACTCGGGGCGGTCGCCGCGGGACGGGCGCGTTCGAGCCGGGCGCAGGTGTGGGGGGCACTGGCCGGGACGGCGGCCGCGGGGCTCGGGGTGCTGTTGGCCGCTGGAGCGCCCGACGCCCTGCTCCTGGGGGCCTTCCTCGCGCTGGGGGGAGCGGGCAACGGCATGCTCGTCGTGTGCTTCCACGCCCTGGCTCTGGGGCGTATTCCGGACCGGGTGCGGGGCCGGGTGGTCGCCGCCATCGTGGGCACGATGCAGGCGGCGACCCTGGGTGGGCTGTTGCTGGGTGGCTCGGTGGCGCGCGCGTGCGGGCCGCGGGGAGCCCTGCTGCTGGCCGGTGTCCTGGCGCTGGGGGTGAGCGGGCTGATCGCCCTGACCACCAGGCCGGGGCCTGCACAGGCGGCCAGATGATCGGCCGGGCGCGGCCCCGGGGTGATCAGACGGGCGCGGCCCCGGGCAACGGACGCGACCCCTGCCGGTCGGGTGCCCTCGCTCGGACCGGATGCGCTCGTCGGCGGGACGGCTGTCCCCGCCGACGAGCGGGGGTTCAGCCGGGGAGATTCGCCTCGGCCGCCGCGGGAGGCTGCTCCCGGGTGGCCGCTGCCTCGGCGGGCGAGGTCGCCGCCTCGGCCGCCCGGTGCTTGCGACGCTCCCGGACGAACTCGATGATCACCGGGAACACCGAGAACAGCACGATCAGGATCAGCAGCACCTCGATGTTGTTGCGCACGAAGCTGATGTGTCCCAGCACCTGGCCGAGGGCCGTGACCCCTCCGGCCCAGAGCAGGGCGCCGAGTCCGCTGTAGGCCAGGTACCGGCGCCGCGGCATCCGGGCGATGCCCGCGGTGACCGTGATGAACGTGCGCACGATGGGCACGAACTGTGCGAGCACGATGGCCCGGTTGCCGTACTTCTCGAAGAACTCCGTCGTCTTGTCGACGTACTCCCTGCGGAAGAGTCGCGAGTCCTCACGGCGGAAGATGGTCGGCCCCGCGAAGCGGCCGATCTCGTAGCCGACGGCGTTGCCGCTCACCGCGGCCGCGATCAGCACCAGGCAGGCGAGCCACAGCGGCTGCTTGATCGTCCCCTGGCCGATCAGCACACCGACCGTGAACAGCAGCGAGTCGCCGGGGAACACGAACCCGATCAGCAGCCCGCACTGGGCGAAGACGATGAGGGCCGAACCCCACAGGGCCCAGTGCCCGAACTGGTTGAGCAGTTCCTGGGCGTCGAGCCACCGGGGCAGGACCCCCGAGGGCATGGCGGCGAGGGCGCTGGAGGGAAGCGCGAGGACGGAAGTCACCGCACAAGGGTACGGGTCGGCCACGGCTACCGTGGTCGGTCATGGAGGCGCCACCCGCACGGCCGACCGGTCCCGATCCACGAGCCTGCGTCCCCCGGGCCGTCGAGGATCTTCCCCCGGACGCGCCGTCGGTGGGGGTGGGCCCGTGGGCGGGCCCCTGGCCCGAGGACCCCCGCCTGGACCCTCAGCTGCTCGCCGAGGGGGACCGGCGCAACGTGGTCGACCGGTACCGCTACTGGCGGGTGGAGGCGGTGGTCGAGGATCTGGACCTCCGGCGGCACCCCTTCCACGTGGCGGTGGAGAACTGGACGCACGACTTCAACATCGGGTCGGTGGTACGGACCGCCAATGCCTTCAACGCGGCCTCCGTGCAGGTGGTGGGACGTCGGCGGTGGAACCGTCGTGGGGCCATGGTCACCGACCGCTACCTGCACGTGGACCATCGGGACGACGTCACGGCCCTGCTGGCCTGGGCCGCGGAGGTGCCACTGGCGGACGGCGGTCGCGGGATCGCCGTCCTCGGGGTGGACAACCTGCCCGGGGCCGTTCCCCTGGAGACCTACCGGCTGCCGCGGGAGTGCGTGCTCGTGTTCGGGCAGGAGGGGCCGGGTCTGTCCGAGCAGGTGCGGGCCGCGTGCACGGCGGTGCTGTCCATCGCCCAGTTCGGCTCGACCAGATCGCTCAACGCGGGCGCCGCGGCCGCGATCGCGATGCACGCCTGGATCCGCACCCACGCGGTGCCCGACTGAGCACCACGGGGCCAGCTGGGCACTACCTCCCCGACCGAGCACCACGGGCCGGCGGGGTTCAACTCCACCGGCCCGACCGCGTCCTCACCGGGGCTCGGTGTACTCCAGCAGGTCGAAGGTGGTGGCGGTCAGGCGCACGTCCGCGCTGAGCCGGTCACCGATCTGGGGCGGGCGCACGGAGGCGGGCAGGAACAGCATGGACACCTGCATGTGGGGGCTGTCCGCGAAGCGCAGCCGCCGCCCGGCCCAGTGGAACGGGGACGGGCTCAGTCCGGCCCCGTGCGCCACCCCGGTCGCCAGGTTCCGGGCGCGACGCACCAGGCCCGAACCCACCGAGGGGGAGCGGAGCCCGATGCCGTGTCCCGTTCCGCCGGAGACCACGAGGATCTGCCCGGTGCCGGGAGCACGCCACTGCCAGTAGCCCAGCCGCTGACCGCGCCGGATCGGATGGATGTCGAGCACCTCCCCGCTGGCCTGGAGCGCACCCCGGTCGCCGAGCCAGAGCGCGGTTCCCACCCGGGGCCGCACGACCGTCGGGGCGGCCGCCGAGGCCAGCGTGGGCAGATCGGCCGTGGGCAGGTGCGAGAGCCACAACTGCGGCGCCTTGATCCCGGCCTCCGCGAGCGCCGAGACCACGGCCGAACCGGTGGCCAGGCCCGAGCCGACCATGGGCAGGTGCACCGCGATGCCCTCGAACGGGACGCCGTCCAGCAGGTCGCGCACCTGGCCGAGCCGGTCCCAGGTGATGCCGTGGCGGTGCATGGGCGAGTCCACCTCGACCACGAAGCGGGGCGCCGTGTAGTCGTTCGTGCGGTGGCGAGCCGTGACCTCGGCGAGCACGTCCAGGCGGGAGACGGTGCGGATGAGCCGGTCGCCCAGGGCGTCCGCGCTGGATCGTGGCTGGAAGAAGCCGGCCTCCGACTGATGGGGTCGCAGGGGCTCCATGACGAGGATGTCGCCCGAGTAGCCGGCCCGGACGTCGGCCACCTCGGTGGGCACGCCGACCGCGACGACGCCGGCGCCGAGTTTCGCGGCGGCCCGGGCCAGCTCGGTGCGGCCCACGCCGTAGCCGTTCCCCTTGATCACCGGCACCAGCCCGGGCACGGCGGCCCAGGTGGTGCTCAGGTGGTCGATCCAGCGGGGCAGATCGATGTCGAGCCGGAAGCTCACCCGTTCCTCCTGGCAGTCACTGCTGGGGTCCTGGCCGGTGCTGGGGACACAGCCGCCGGTGGGACTGCGATCATGATCGGTGCTGCGATCATGGTGGGTGTCGTGGTCATGGCCGGTGCTTGAGGTAGGTGTTGAGTGCGGTCTGCCAGGCCCGCGACAGCGTGTACTCCCACTCGCCGACGTACTGCGTGACCTCCCCGCCGAAGCCGAGCTTGAAGCGCAGCAGGCCGGCCAGCGGCGAGTTCGTGTCCAGGGTCGAGCCGATCCCCCGCAGGTCGTAGACGTCGGCACCCTCGGCGAACGCGTCGGTCAGGGCGCGCCACTGCATGGCGTTGGAGGCCCGGACCTCTCGCCGGCGGCCGGTCGAGGCGCCGTACGCGTAGGTGACGTGGTCACCCACCCGCACCCGCAACGAGGAGGCGAGCGCCTCGCCGTCCAGCTCGGCCAGGTACAGGCGCAGCCTGGACGGCTTGTCCCCCTGGCCGGAGGATCCGGACGCGAAGGCGTCCCACATGCCGTGGAAGTAGCGTTCCGGACGGGGGGTGAAACCGTCCCGGCCGGCGGTCTCGGCGTACAGGGCGTGGAAGGTGGACAGGTCCTCGCGGCCACCCAGGCGCACCTTCACGCCGGACTTCTCCGCCCGGGTGATGTTGCGTCGCCACTCCTGGTTCAGCGACGCCCGCAGTTGCTCCAGGGAACGGTCGACGAGCGGGACCTGGATCACGTAGTCGGGCTGGCCCGCGACGAAACCACCGTCGCTGCCCAGGGTCCGCCAACCGCTGCGCGCGAGCAGGTCGGCCACCCGGGCGCCGAGCGGGTCGTCCGTGTCGGGGGGGAGCTGGGCGAAGTCGGTGAGCGCGGGGTCGGCCAGCCCGGCCTTGGCCGTGGCGGTGCCCCAGTGCCGCCGGCGCACGATCGGACCCATGCGCACGCTGAACGCGCCCTTGCCCTTCAGGTGGGAGAGCAGGGGGCTCAGCCACGGCCCGGGGTTCTGGACCACCTGGTCCCAGGGGAGCACCGGTCCCTCGGGCAGGTAGGCCAGGCTCCGCCCGATGTAGGGGATCTTGCGGTACAGGACGAGGGCGGTGCCGATCACCGTGCCCTCGGCGTCCCGCCAGCCCAGTCCTTCGCTCTCCCACCCGGGCTTGACCCGCGCCCACTCGGGCAACTGCAGGTAGCTGGCGGAGCGCTGCTCGACGAACCGCTCGTGCTCGATCGGACCGACGGGGCCGAAGGTGGCCGGGCCTGCGGTCCGAGGGGCGGTGGGCTGCTCCGGCATGCGCGTCTCCAGGGGTTCGTGGGCGCGCCCGACGCCCGGCGGGTCAGAAGGTCACCGGCGGTCCGGGCGCTGCCCGAATCGTTCCCGAATCGTGCGTGGGCATCCTAGAACGTCGTGACGCAGCGCGGGCCGGTGCATCACGCAACGCCGACACCGTCCGCTCGAACATCCCCCGTCCGCAGCACAGTGTGACCAGCCGTCGACATTCTGGTGACTCTCCGGGGAATTCGGGGCCACCGCGGAACGGCGGCCACGTGGTCCTCGCCACGCCGGGCCCGGTGAGGGACCACCGGATGCCGAGACGGCAAGGTGGACATGACAGGATGCGCAAGCGGAGACCCCGCTGCGCAGCAGCAGCGCGAGGAGGCGCCGCCCCCGGCGGACGGCTCTCTCCCCGTCGACATGGTCGGACGATCAACCAGGAGCAGTCGATGCCCATCGCAACCCCCGAGGTCTACGCCGAGATGATCGACCGGGCGAAGGCCAACTCCTTCGCCTACCCCGCGATCAACATCACGTCCTCCCAGACGGTGAACGCGGCCATCCGCGGGTTCGCCGAGGCCGAGAGCGACGGGATCATCCAGGTCTCGACCGGTGGCGCCGAGTTCTTCTCCGGCCAGGGCGTCAAGGAAATGGTCACCGGCTCCGTGGCGATGGCCGCCTTCGCCGCCGAGGTCGCCAAGAAGTACGACATCAACATCGCCCTGCACACGGACCACTGCCCCAAGAACAAGCTGGACGGCTTCGTCCGCCCGCTGCTGGCGATCAGCGCCGAGCGCGTCAAGAACGGGCAGCTGCCGCTGTTCCAGTCGCACATGTGGGACGGCTCGGCCGTGCCGCTGGCCGAGAACCTGGTCATCGCCCAGGAGCTGCTGGCCCAGGCCGCCGCCGCGCACATCATCCTCGAGGTCGAGATCGGCGTCGTGGGTGGCGAGGAGGACGGCGTCGCCAACGAGATCAACGAGAAGCTCTACACCACGATCGAGGACGGCCTGGCCACCGCCGAGGCCCTGGGCCTGGGCGAGAAGGGCCGCTACCTGGCCGCCCTGACCTTCGGCAACGTGCACGGCGTCTACAAGCCCGGTGGCGTCAAGCTCCGCCCGGAGATCCTCAAGGAGATCCAGGACGCGGTCGGCGCCAAGTACGGCAAGGAGAAGCCGTTCGACCTGGTCTTCCACGGCGGCTCCGGCTCGCTGCCGCAGGAGATCTCGGACGCGGTGGACTTCGGTGTGATCAAGATGAACGTGGACACCGACACCCAGTACGCGTTCAGCCGTCCGGTCGTCGACCACGTGTTCAAGAACTACGACGGCATGCTGAAGATCGACGGCGAGGTCGGCAACAAGAAGGTCTACGACCCGCGCTCGTGGGGCAAGGCCGCCGAGAACGGCATGACCGCCCGCGTCGTCGAGGCCTGCCAGAACCTGCGGTCGGCCGGCACGAAGCTCGGCTGACTCGCGCCCGAGCACGACGGATATCGCCCACGACGAGGGGCCGGGTCCACGGACCCGGCCCCTCGTCCGCGTCCCGACGCGATCCGGGCTGATGTGATCCGGCGCTCAACCAGGCGCCGACCGCGCCCGATACTCCCTACAGGCGACCTCCGGATACCCGTCCGGACGGAACGTACCGGGTGGGCCGGACCAGTGGACGAGGTCCCGCACCCCCCGGTCACGTCGGTCCACCGGAGCCGGTGCTCGTACCGGTTCCGGTGAGGCTGCGTCCGGGTGCAGGGCGCGCCGCCGGGATGCGCGCGGGAGCGGGAACGGCAGAGCCAGGGAGGCTACGGGCACCATGGCCACCGTGACCGGCGTCGGGAAGCCGGGCGGCCTCCGCCCGCCGACCCTCGCGGCCGTGGGCGTCTGGGCCTGCGTGACCTGCCTGGTGACCGTGCTCCTGGGACAGAATCCCTCCTGGCTCGCCGGCGTCGGGTTCCTCGGCCTACCGGCCCGGCACGTGCCCGTGCTCATGCTCTGCCTGCTCCAGCTCGCGGTTGCCGCGATCAGCTGGCGCCGCGGTGCCTCCCCCCTGCGCGAGGGCGCGGGCTGGCGGGCGCTCTGCGGGGCGGTGCTCCTCGGGGTGCCGCTGACCCTGGCACCCTTCTTCGCGGACCTCGGCCTGCCCGTCTCCGGGGTGGCCGTGCCCGTACTGGCCCTGGTCGCGGCCGGACAGTACCCCCTCGCCTACTCGGGCACCCTGGCCCTGCTCCGGCCGCGGGGGCACGGGCTGCCGGCCGGTGCCTGGCTGGACGGGGTCGTCGTGGCGGCGACCCTGGGCGCTCTGGGGACCTCCGCGGTACCCAGCGGCGGATGGCACGAGGTCGGGTTCGGCGTGGTCGCAGCGCTCGCCGGGCCGGTGCTGGGCGGGGTGCTCCTGCTCGTGCTCGTGGCCGCGGCCGTGGCGGTGCGCAGTCCGGGGACCGATGCGGTGCTGGCCATGGTCGCGGTGGCGGGGTGGTCCGGGGCCCAGTTGCTCGTCGGGGACCCCGACCGCACGGTGACCCGTCCGATGACCGAATCCCTGGTGCTGCAGGTCCTGGCCGCCGCGGCCCTCGGCGCGGCCGCCGTCCTGGGACCCGGTTCGGGCGGCGGGACGGATCCCCCCAGGTGGGGGGTCGGCGCCACGGTGGACCGGACCGCCGCGGCCGGTCTGAGCTGGTCGGTGATCGCACTTCCCGGGGTGTCCACGATCACCTGCGCGAGCCTGCTGGCCCTGGCCCAGAGCACACGCATGAACGTGGAAGGTCGCGTCATGGCCGCCGCCGGGCTGGTCGTGGCGCTCCTGCGCGTGGTGCTGTCCCTGCGCTCGGTGCAACGTCTCAGTGACGCGCACCTGCAGGCCCGCACCGACGATCTGACCGGACTGGGCAACCGCCGCTCGATCTACGAGCACTGCGACCGCATGATCGGTTCGGCGTCCTCCCGGCACCCGGTGGCCCTGCTGCTGCTGGACCTGGACCGGTTCAAGGAGGTCAACGACGCCCTCGGGCACGTGGCCGGAGACCTGTTGCTGTCCCAGGTGGGACGGCGGATCGCCAAGACCCTGCGGCCCGCGGACATCGCGGCGCGGCTGGGCGGCGACGAGTTCGCCGTGCTCATGCCGGACACCGGCGCGGCCGACGCCCACCTGCTGGCCGAACGGGTGCTGCACGCACTGAGCCGCCCGTTCACGCTGGAGACCGTCACCGTGCACGTCGAGGCGAGCGTCGGGGTCGTGGACTGTCCGGCCTCGGCGACCACCCGCAGCGAGGCGTTGCGGTGCGCCGACGTCGCGATGTACCAGGCCAAGCGGGCCCGCAGCCGGGTGGCGGTCTACGCCCGGCAGGCGGACGACCCCGACCGACTGCGCACGGTCGAGGAACTGCGCAGCGCCTTGACCGGCAAGCACGCCGCGACCGCCGGCAGCATCCTGGTGCTGTACCAACCGCAGGTCGATCTCACCACCGGGCTGCCCTGCGGGGTGGAGGCGCTGATCCGCTGGCAGCATCCGGTGCGGGGCCTGCTCGCCCCCGGGGCGTTCCTGCCGGTGGCGCACGCCGCCGCCCTGATGGAGACGCTGACGGACGTGGTCTGCGACCTTGCGGTGAGCGCCTGCTCGCTGTGGTGGTCCATGGGCGTGGCGGTCCCCGTGTCGATCAACTTCCCGAGCAGTGCGGTGCACGACCACAGCCTCGTGGACCGCATGTCCGAGCTGCTGGAGCGCTACCGGCTGCCTCCCGAGGCGATCACCCTGGAGATCACCGAGGACATGCTCATGAACGACCCGCCCCTGGCCCGCGCGGTGCTCAAGAAGCTGCGTGCGTTGGGGGTGGCGGTGTCCGTGGACGACTACGGCACCGGCTACTCCTCGTTGGCCTATCTGCGGCACCTGCCGGTCGACGAGCTGAAGCTCGACCGGGTGTTCATCCAGGACCTGATCGGCGACTCGGGCGCGGCGGCGATCGTCGCGCACGTGGTGAGCCTGGCGCACTCGCTGGGGCTGAGGCTGGTGGCCGAGGGCATCGACGACTACCCCACCGTGCAGATGCTCGCTGAGCTCGGCTGCGATGTGGGCCAGGGGTTCTACTTCGCCCGGCCGATGCCGGCCGAGCAGCTCCTGAACTGGCTGACCGCGGACGCGGTGGCCCTGCGCCCGCTCGTCGTGCCGGGGCTGAGGGCCGAGCCCGAGGAACGCGGGCTCGCGGTGCCCGGGACACTCGCGTCCCCCACCCAGCCTGTGCGCCCGGTGCCCGGTGGCGTGAGCGCTCGCCCGGTGCCCGGTCCTCGTACCCCCGCTCCGGACTCGCCGGCAGGGCAGAGCCCTCCGGGGCGGCAGGGCTCGCCGGTGCGACAGGGTTCTCCGGCAGGGGCAGGTGCGCCGGCGGGACAGGGCTCGTCGGCCGGGGCAGGTTCGTCGGTGGGGCAGAGTGCTCCGGCAGCGTCGGGCCGGTCGCACGAGTCCGCCGACGGCCCCCGTGTGGTCGATCCCCTCGCCGCGGTGCCTGCGCCGCGGCACGGTGGGGGAGCCCATGCGGCTCCGGAACCGGAACCCCTGCAGGCTCCGGTGCGCACGCCGCTCCCGTCCCCGCCCGAACCGGTCCCCGAACCGCCCGCGCCGCCCGGTACTCCGGCAGGGGTGCGTCCGGTGGCCGAGGTGCCGACGGTCTCGCGTCGTCCGAGCGGTCAGCTCGGGACCATGCCGGTGCTCTCGGACCCCGCGGCCGGTCGCCCCCAGCCTCAGTTCGAGGCGCCGGCGCCGATCGAGCGCCTTCAGCGGCAGCCTCGGTCCACGCCCGAGGCCGATCCCCCGGTCCCCCCACCGCGCACCCCGCGGCGCCGCGCCGAGTGAGCGCCCGATCGGCTGCGGTCCTCACGCAGGGGTGACCGGTTGCGGTCCCTGGCGGAAGTCCCGCCGTGACGTGGGCTCGCGACCGTGGCACCGTGGTGCCGTGCCGACGATCACCGATCCGGTGACCCTGACCGGGCGCCTGGTCCGCCTGGAGCCGCTGGATCACCACCACGTGCCGGCGCTCGCCGCCGCTGCCGCCCAGGACCGAGGCAGCTACCGGTTCACAGTGGTCCCGCACGGGCCGGACGCGATGACCGCGCAGGTGAACTGGCTGTCGGAAGGCCGGGTGGAGGGCACCTGGGTCCCGTTCGCCCAGGTGCGCCAGGGCGATGGGGAGCCGGTGGGCATCACCTGCTTCCTCAACCCGCGCCGCCGTCCCGGGGACGACCGGCCCTACGCGATCGAGATCGGCGGCACCTGGCTGGCGGCGCCGGCGCAGCGCACAGGGGTCAACATCGAGGCCAAGCTGCTGCTCCTGGCTCATGCGTTCGAGACCTGGCAGGTCGTCCGCGTCGACCTCAAGACGGATGCCCGCAATGCCCGCTCCCGGGAGGCCATCACCAGGCTGGGCGCACGGTTCGAGGGGGTCCTGCGCAACTGGCAACCGTCCACCGCCTCCGGCGAACACGGTCTCCTGCGGGACACGGCCATGTACTCCGTCGTCGCCGACGAGTGGCCCGCCGTCCGCCGTTCCCTGGTCGGGCGACTCGCCCGGTACCCGGTGACCGAGGGACCCGAGCAGTGACCAGGCGCCCCGACCGGTGACCGAGGGACCCGAACGGTGACCGGTGGGGCGACCGCCGTCCGTCGATCCCCTGACCGAGCGACCCGCCGGCGGCACGGTGCCGGTCCGCTGACCTGCGGCTGGACGCCCTGGGATACCCTCGGTAAGGACGGCTGTTGAACTCCGGCCGGCCGGTGGTCCAGGGAGCTACCAGACCATCTCGTGCGAGCCAGGAGGACCCCGATGCCCGGGATCGTGCTCGTCGGCGCCCAGTGGGGTGACGAGGGCAAGGGAAAAGCCACCGATGCGCTGGGCGCCCGGGTGGACTACGTGGTCAAGTTCAACGGCGGCAACAACGCCGGCCACACCGTGGTGATCGGGGACCAGAAGTACGCCCTGCACCTGCTGCCCTCGGGCATCCTGAGCCCGGGCTGCGTACCGGTGATCGGCAACGGCGTCGTGGTCGACCTGTCCGTGCTGTTCAGCGAGATCGACGCGATGACCGCGCGCGGGGTGGACTGCTCCCGCCTGCTCGTCTCGGCGAACGCGCACGTCATCCCCTCGTACAACCGGACCCTCGACCGCGTCACGGAGCGCTTCCTGGGGAACCGGCGCCTGGGCACCACCGGCCGCGGTATCGGCCCCACCTACGCCGACAAGATGAGCCGCGTGGGCCTGCGCATCCAGGACCTGTTCGATGCGCACATCCTGGAGCAGAAGGTCGCCGGCGCCCTGGAGCTCAAGAATCAGCTCCTGGTCAAGGTCTACAACCGGCGGGCCGTCGGGGTGGCCGAGGTGGTCGACGAGTTGCTGGGCTACGCCGAGCGCCTGCGGCCGATGGTCACGGACACCGGACTCGTCCTCGCCCGGGCCCTCGACGCCGGCAAGGTGGTGCTGTTCGAGGCCGGGCAGGCCACCATGCTGGACGTCGACCACGGCACCTACCCGTTCGTCACCTCGTCCAACGCGACCTCGGGCGGCGCCTGCACCGGCAGCGGCGTGCCGCCGAACCGGGTGGACCGCGTGATCGCGGTGGCCAAGGCCTACACCACCCGGGTCGGCGAGGGTCCGTTCCCCACCGAGCTCTTCGACGCCGACGGCGAGTTCCTGCTGAAGACCGGTCACGAGTACGGCACCACCACGGGACGGCCCCGGCGGTGCGGGTGGTTCGACGCGGTGGTCGCCCGGTACGCGTCCCGGATCAACGGGGTCACCGACCTGGTGATCACCAAGTTGGACGTCCTCACCGGGCTGGAGCGGGTTCCGGTCTGCGTGGCCTACGACGTGGACGGCGTCCGGCACGACGAGCTCCCGGTGAACCAGACCGATTTCCACCACGCCCGGCCGGTCTACGAGTACCTCGACGGCTGGTTCGAGGACATCACCGGGGCGCGGGACTTCGACGAGCTGCCCGCCACCGCACAGTCCTACGTCCGGGCCCTGGAGGACATGTCCGGCGCCCGGATCTCCGCGGTCGGGGTCGGGCCGGGACGGGACGCGGTGGTCGTGCGTCACGACCTGCTGAGCTGATCGCCGGACTCGTCCGGGCCGCTGGGCCCGGGGAACAGCCTGGAACGCGAGTCGGCCGCACCGGATGATCCGGTGCGGCCGATCGCTCGCGGATTCCGACCCGATCAGGCCTGGAACCGCTGGACGACCTGCTGGATCCGGGTGGCCAGGTTGGCGAGTTCCCCGGCGGCGGCGGTCGTCACCCCCACCTCCTGCGAGGTCTGCTCGGCCGCCGTGGCGATACCGGAGATGTTGTGGGCGATCGTCTCGGACTGACCGGCGACATCCGTGACCGTGCGAGTGATCTCGGCCGTGGTGGCGGACTGTTCCTCGACCGCGGCGGCGATCGTGGTCTGCTTCTCGTGGATCTGGTCGATGATCCCCGAGATGCGGGCGATCGCCTCGATGGCCCGGCTCGTCGTGCCCTGGATCGAGGAGATCTTCGCGGTGATGTCGTCCGTCGCCTTCGCCGTCTCCTGGGCCAGGTCCTTGACCTCGGTGGCCACCACGGCGAAGCCCTTGCCCGCCTCGCCGGCCCGGGCCGCCTCGATCGTGGCGTTGAGCGCGAGCAGGTTGGTCTGCTCGGCGATCGAGGTGATGGTGCGCACGATCTCGCCGATCTCCGAGCTGGAGGTGTCCAGCTCGCTCACGGCCTCGGAGGTGGCGCCCGCCGCCTTGACCGCCTCGGAGGCGACGTCGGAGGCGGAGGCGGCCTGGTGAGCGATCTCCGAGATGGACGAGGACATCTGCTCGGTGGCCGCGGACATCGCCTGCACGTAGCCGGCCATCTGCTGGGCCGACTCCGAGACGAGCTCGGCCTGGGTGGACGTGTCCTGGGCGCTGGCGCCGAGGGCGTCCGAGACCGTGTCGAGCTGCTGGGAGGCCCGGGTCATCGTGCCCACGGACGCGCTGAGCTCGCCGATCGCGTCACCCACCGCGGCCTGTGCCTGGGTGAGGGCCACCGCCATTTCACCGACCTCGTCCCGCCCGGCGTAGCCGGTCTGCACGGTCAGGTCACCGCGGGCCATGGCGACCAGACCGTCCCGCACCCCGCGCAACGGGCGGACGATCCACCGGGCCACGTACAGGCCCAAGGCCAGCGCGGCCGTCAGGCCCAGGCCCAGGCTGATCCAGACGATCTCGAGCGCGCTGATCGCCTCGCTCCGGGCCTCGGCGTCGTGCTTCGCGGCCTCGGCGGCCTGCGCGTCGCTCTCCGCCTGCAGCTCGTCGAGGAGCTGGGAGACCAGGGGAGCCCCCGTCTTGGTGTAGGCGGCACGGTAGGTGGCCGGGTCACCGGCGTCCACGGCCGGGATCATGGTCTTGGTCGTCAGGTCGTAGAAGGCGGCGTAGTCCTTGACGAAGGCGTCGAAGTCCTTCGCGTCCACGACGAACGGCCGGTACTTGGTGATGGCCGACTGCAGGGCGTCGTTCTTCTCCGCGATCTCGGAGGTCAGCGTCCTGCGGTTCTCGGCGTCCGCCCAGCCGTACTGCACCGCCCGGGTGCGCACGCTCTGGTAGTTGCGCTGCACCGAGTAGAGCGTGGCGATCGGCTGGGTGTGCTCGCGGTAGAGCGCGTCCGTGTTCTGTTGCAGGGAATTGAGTTTGAGGGTGGAGATCACACCGACCCCGACCGACACCGCGGACAGCAAGAGGAGCGTGACCATGATCTTCGTGCGAACGCTGTGGTTGATCAGCCACGTCGCCAGGGGACGGTGGGCCACGGTGCCGTGCGCCGGGCCGGAGGGTGCGGTGCTGGTCCTCACCAGGATCTCCTCGGTCGTCTGCCCGCGCGCTGGGCAGAGCCACCCGGCGCAGGGGTCCTGTGTGGTGACCTCGAGGCGGAGGCCGCCTTGTCACGCAGGCCCGGGCGGGTCCTGCTCCGATGTCCTCTTGTGAGACACCTGTGGGGGGATATCGGTCGGACTGCGATCACGCCTGAGAGCGGTCTCACATCGCTTGCCCGAACAGCCCCCGTTCGGCGCAGTGGTCGACAGCCTTACCCTCCCCCTGAGGAGGCGGTGTCGAAGGCCTCCCCCGGAGGAGACAGTGGTTCTGGGCCTCCCCCGAGGAGGCGGTGTCGAAGGCCCCGCGGCAGGTGCGTGCCGCCCGGTCGGGGCACGGCCTCCCGCCGTATCCGATCCCGTGCACGACCCGCTGCCCCCGAGGAGCCTGGTATCTCGTGACGACCGCCGTCCCCGCGTCCCGTCCCGCCCTGCCGGCCACAGCGCCGCATCCGGTGCCCGACCCGGCCGCCGCTGCCCGCACGTACGAGCTCGACCGCAAGCACGTCTTCCACTCGTGGTCGGCCCAGCGCAGCCTGACCCCGCTGGTCGTCGCGGGGGCGCAGGGGTCCTGGGTCTGGGACGGCGACGGGACGCCGTACCTCGACCTCACCGGTCAGCTCGTCTACACGAACATCGGATTCGGTCACCCCGCGGTGGTCGAGGCCATTGCCCGGCAGGCCGCGCTGTTGGCCACCGTTGCGCCGCAGCACGCCAACGCCGCACGCTCCGAACTCGCCCGCATGATCGTCGAGCGCGCGCCCGGACAGCACTTCAGCCACGTGTTCTTCACGAACGGTGGTGCCGACGCGGTGGAGAACGCGGTCCGCATGGCCCGGTTGCACACGGGCCGCCGCAAGGTGCTCGCCCGGTACCGCAGCTACCACGGCAACACCACCACCGCGATCAACCTGACCGGGGAACCGCGGCGCTGGCCCAACGACTACGGCGCCGAGGGCGTGGTGCACTTCTGGGGTCCCTACCTGTACCGGTCCGCCTTCCACGCGACCACCGAGGAGGAGGAGACCGCCCGCGCCCTGGAACACCTGGAGCAGCTGATCCAGTTCGAGGGTCCCGGGACGTTCGCCGCGATCGTGCTCGAGTCCGTCCCCGGCACCGCGGGGGTCATGGTGCCGCCACCCGGCTACCTGCGCGGGGTGCGCGAACTCTGCGACCGCTACGGCATCGTCTGGATCGCCGACGAGGTGATGGCCGGGTTCGGGCGGACCGGGCGTTGGTACTCCGTCGAGCTCTCCGGCGACCGGCCGGTGCCCGGAGCTCCTGGGGTGTGGGAGCGGGGCGTCGACGAGGCGGCCGAACCGGATCTCGTCACCTTCGCCAAGGGCGTGACCTCGGGATACGTGCCGCTCGGCGGGGTGATCATCTCGGAGGCGATCTACGAGACCTTCGCCGAGCGTCCGTTCCCCGGCGGCCTGACCTACTCGGGGCACCCGCTCGCGGCGGCCGCGGCGGTGGCCACCATCACCGCGATGGAGAAGGAAGGCCTCGTCGAGGCCGGGGACCGGCTCGGTCGCGAGGTGCTCGGTCCCGGTCTGGCCGAGCTCGCCGCCCGACACGAGATCATCGGCGAGGTCCGGGGGACCGGCGCCTTCTGGGCCCTGGAACTCGTGCGGGACCGCGCCACCCGCGAGCCACTGGTGCCCTACAACGCCTCCGGTGCGGCGAACGCCCCGATCGCGCTGCTCGCCGCCGCCGCTCGCCGGCGTGGCCTGCTCGCCTTCGTGGCGGGCAACCGCACCCACCTCGCCCCGGCCCTGAACATGACCGACGAGGAGGCCCGCTACGGGCTGGCCCTGCTCGACGAGACGCTGACGGAGGTCGCGAACAGTCTGTGAGCCAGGGCCGGACGACGCCCGAGACGACGAACGGTCCGTGAGCCGACGCCTGCCGGGACGACGGGCGATCCGCCGTCCCGGCGGGCCACTAGGGTGGGACCCCGTGAGGATCCTCGTGATCGGGTCGGGCGCCCGCGAGCACGCCCTCGTGCGCGGCCTCGCCGCCGACCCCGCTGTGGACGCGGTGATCGCCGCGCCGGGAAACGCCGGAATCGACACCCTGGCCCTGTGCCGCCCGGTGCAGGCCGACGCTCCCGCGGCGGTGGCCGACCTGGCCGCCGAACTCGGCGTCGACCTGGTGGTCGTCGGCCCCGAGGCGCCTCTGGTCGCGGGGGTGGCGGACGCGGTGCGGGCCCGGGGCATCCGGTGCTTCGGTCCCTCGAAGGCCGGTGCCCGGCTGGAGGGCAGCAAGGCGTTCGCGAAAGAGGTCATGGCCGCCGCCGGCGTGCCCACCGCGCTCGCGCGGGTCTGCAGCACGGTCGAGGAGGTCTCCGCCGCCCTGGCGGCATTCGGGGCCCCCCACGTGGTGAAGGACGACGGTCTCGCCGCGGGCAAGGGCGTCGTGGTCACCGACGACCCCGCCGCCGCGCTCGCGCACGCCGCCGCCTGCCTGGAGCGGCCCGGAGCCCGGGTGGTGGTCGAGGAGTTCCTCGACGGCCCCGAGGTCTCGCTGTTCTGCATCACCGACGGTCGCACCGTGGTGCCCCTGGCCCCGGCCCAGGACTTCAAGCGGGTGGGCGAGGGCGACACCGGACCGAACACCGGGGGTATGGGCGCCTACTCGCCGCTGCCCTGGGCGCCGCCCGATCTGGTGGGTGAGGTCGTGGCCCGGGTGGCCCAGCCGACCGTGGACGAGATGGTCCGCAGGGGAACGCCCTTCGCCGGTGTCCTCTACGTCGGCCTGGCCCTGACCAGCCGAGGCATGCGCGTGGTCGAGTTCAACGCCCGCTTCGGCGATCCCGAGATCCAGGTGGTGCTCGCCCGGCTGGTCACCCCCCTGGCCGGCCTGCTCCTGGCCGCCGCCACGGGCGAGCTGGATTCGTTGCCCCCGCTTCGCTGGCAGGACACCACCGCGGTGACCGTGGTCGTGGCGGCCGAGAACTACCCCGGCACTCCCCGCAGCGGGGACGTGATCGACGGTCTCGACCAGGCCGGCGAGGTGCCGGACGCCTGGGTGCTGCACGCGGGCACGCGCCGGGACGCCGAGGGCCGCGTGACGAGCGCGGGTGGCCGCGTGCTGTCCGTGGTCGCCACGGGTGCCGACCTGGACGCGGCACGGAAGACGGTGTACGCCGCGGTGGACCGGATCCGGTTGGACGGTGCGCACCACCGTCGTGACATCGCGGAGCGGGCCGCGGCCGGCACGATCACCGTCCCCGCCCCCCTGGCCGCTCCCGGCAGCTGACCTGTCGCCGGGGCCGTCCGCCGGGCGGTGCCCGTGGGCGATCACCGGTGCCGCCGTACCGAGACATCCGCGGTCGCCGTACGGGCGCTTCGGCAGCAGGGTGGCTCGCTTTCCCGCTCCGGGGCCAGGGGACCGGCAGTCCCCGGCCCGTGTGGTTGTCCCGTGCCCTCCGGCGACGGACACTGCCTGAAGGCGGACTCTGTCCGAGGGCGGACGCTGCCTGAGGATGTTGACGGACAGCGCCGGGTCCGGAGTCGTACAGCGGAACGCCGGCGGTCGTTCCCGGGCCACGCGATCGACCCGGGGTCGGCGTCGCTCCCGGGGTGGGACCGGCGTCGCTCCGCCCGGCGACGGGGGTACCGCTCGCGAGGGTGTCGCCGGGTCCGGCGATCGCATCCGGCACTCGTGCAACGCATCCGGGAAGTCGATACGTGATAGCGATCGAGCAGACAATGGAGGTGACTCGTGCGGGCCGAAGAGGTGACCCCGTTCCACGAGTGGGCGCGTGGACGGCAACCGTCCCTGCGTCGCACCGCGTACCTCCTCTGCGGTGACTGGGACCATGCGCAGGATCTCGTCCAGGAGACCCTGACCCGGGTGTACCGGCACTGGTCCCGGCTCAGCGCGCGTGGCCGGCCGGACGCCTACGCCCGGCAGGTGCTGGTGAACGCGTACACCGATGAGCGGCGCCGCCGTTCGTCGGGGGAACGCCCGGTCGCCGAGCTCCCCGAGATGGCCGACTCCGGCGACTCGGACTCGCGCGCCCTGCTGCGGGTGACCCTGATGGCCGCGCTGGCCCGGATGCCGCGCTCGCAGCGCGCCGTCCTGGTGCTGCGCTACTGGGAGGACCTCAGCCAGGCGCAGACCGCGGCCCTGCTCGGGTGTTCCGAGGGAAACGTGAAGAGTCAGGCGGCGCGCGGGCTGGTCGCCCTGCGCGAGGAACTGGCTCGGTTGGGAGTGGACCTGTCGACCACGGTCGAAGGGGACGGCGGGGACGGCGGTGCGACGGACGATGCCGTCGACCTGGATGCCGGTCCCGACCTTCCTCAACCTCGAAGTCGTCGAACCCGGATGGCGCTGCCCCGCGTTGTCCTGGGGTTCGCGCACCCCGGCCTCGCCATGGCCAGGAGGTGATGACGGTGCCGACGGAATTGAAGCAGATCTTCGCCGATGTCCTGGCCGACGAGCCCTGGTTCCCCGACGCTGTCGAAACTGCCGTCGCCCGCGCCCGGCGTGACCGCCGTCGGGTGCGGGCGGCAGGCATGGCCTCACTGCTCGCCGCAGCCGCGGTGGTGGTGGGATTCCTGAACTCCGGCGGCTCGGGCACCATGCCTGGTCCTCCGCCGCCGGCCCGCCCGGTGTCACCGGAACTGTCCAATCCCCCGACGCCGCTGCTCTCCGGCACGGCCCTGCCCGGAAGCGTGCCCGCAGGCAAGGGCACGAAGTCGTTGCCGCCGTACCTGCCCGGTCTGCGGACGCGGATCGGCCCGGAGGGCGGGACCTGGACGCTCGCCAGCACGAGCGCCTGGACCCGGGCCGGCGCGTTCGCCTGGAGCACCCAGGCCCGGGACCAGGTGGTGGAGAGCCTTGCCAAGGTGATCCCCGCCGGCCTGTGGCAGGGCGGCCTGTCGGTCTTCCCCGAGACGGCCGCGCACACGGCGAGTGTCAAGGACGCCGACCCCCTGGTGGCGGCCCTGGACGAGGGTCCCCTCGACTGGGCGGTCACCCGGGGCGGGGACCAGGAGGGCAACTCCGGGATCTGGGCCGAACTGTGGCGCGAGCACCCCCGCGTCTGGGAGAGCTGCGGCAAGGGAGAGCTGGACTGCCAGATCCAGGAGAAGGGCGGGGTGCGGGTGGTCAGCTACCACCTGACCGTCCGGGACCCGGTGACCGGTGCCGACGTGGACTCCTGGTGGGCGCGAGCCGTCGCGGCGAACGGGCTCATGGGGATCGCAATCAGCGGACCGCTCATCCCCGGGGACGTCGCCGGTGCTCCGGTGCGCACGCACTCGCTGCTCGACCGGGACGGGGTCACCGGACTGGCCCGCACCATGGTGCAACTGCCGTCCACCGCGCACTGACCGTTCCACCTGCTTCCGGACCGGGGCCGACGGGCCTGGCCCCGGTCCGGATACCACTTCCGACGTCCCTGATGTCACTTCCGACGCCCCCGGTACCGGCTCCGACATCCCAGGGCTGCGGCCCACGACCACCCGCGCCGCCGGGATGGGAGAATGCCCAGGTGAGCGACACCGTGCCGTCCCCTCAGGTCACCTCCCGCCCGACCCCGGCCGCCGATCTGCCCGGCTGGCGGCTCTCCTACTCGGGCAAGGTGCGTGAGCTCTACCTGCCACAGCCGGGGGCCGCCGCGGGATCACCCGCCGACGTGGTGCTGGTGGTCGCCAGCGACCGGATCTCCGCGTTCGACCACATCCTGGCGACGCCGATCCCGGACAAGGGCAAGGTCCTCACCGCGATGACCCTGTGGTGGTTCGAGCGCCTGGCCGACGTGGTCGACTCCCACCTGGTCTCCACCGATGTGCCGCCCGCGGTGGCGGGTCGCGCCATGATCTGCCGGCGGCTGGACATGTTCCCGATCGAGTGCGTCGCCCGCGGGTACCTCACCGGGTCAGGCCTCGCGGAGTACCGTGCGCTCGGGTCGGTCTGCGGGGTCGAGCTGCCGGAAGGGCTGGTGGACGGCTCGCGGTTGCCCGCACCGGTCTTCACCCCGGCGACCAAGGCCGCGGTCGGTGACCACGACGAGAACGTCAGCCTGGCGGAGGTGGCGAACCGCATCGGCGCCCGGGACGCCGAACGCCTGCGCGAGCTGACCCTGGCGCTCTACGCACGGGCCGAGGAGATCGCGCGGGAGCGCGGGATCATCCTGGCGGACACGAAGTTCGAGTTCGGCCGGATGCCGCAGCCCGCGGGCGCCCCCGGACCGGCCGACGGCATCGTCCTGGGGGACGAGGTGCTCACCCCGGACTCGTCCCGGTTCTGGCCGGCTGACTCCTGGCAGCCGGGACGTCCGCAGCCGAGTTTCGACAAGCAGTTCGTCCGGGACTGGCTCGCCGACCCGGCCTCGGGGTGGGACCGTGCGGCCGAGGTGCCCCCGCCGCCGCTGCCCCCCGAGGTCGTCGAGCGCACGCGCGAGCGGTACCTGGAGGCATTCGTGCGGCTCACCGGCACCCCGTTCCGCGGCTGAGCGCCGCGGCCGGGTCTGACCCGCAGGCCGCCACCGGAGCCAAGCCTTGCGAAACCGGCCCGGCAACACCCACTAGAAGCGGGCGCGCTGCCCGTCGCCGAGGTCGCGCACCGCGGTACCCGCCGGGAACAGCGGCTCCATGGCCCGCAGGTACACGCCGCGGCCGGCCGGGGCGAGCAGGCCATCGTGGATGGGGAAGAGCACCCCGGGACGCACGGCCCGGGCGAAGTCGATGGTCTCCCGGCCGGCGGCCCACGGAGCCTGCAACGGCAGCGCGAGCACGTCGACCCCCGCGGGCACCGTGTCGTAGGCGTCCCCGGGATGGAACAGGCACGGCTCGCCGTCCGCGGTGAGCAGGATCCCCACGTTGCCGATCCGCGGGATGTCCGGGTGCACCACGGCGTGCCGTCCGCCGGCCGCGGTCAACGTGACGCTGCCCACCTCGGCCTTCTGCCCGGCGGCGAGCGTCTGCACCTCCAGGCCACGTCCCCGCAACTGCTCGGCGATCTCCGGCTCGGCGAGCAGCCGGGCCGAGGGGTTGCCCGCGGTCAGGGCCGGCAGGCGGTCGACGTCCACGTGGTCCACGTGCGCATGCGTGATCACGATCGCGTCGAGCGAGGTGAGGCCCTCGAACCGGGTGCTGAACACCCCCGGGTCGAACAGCACCCGAGTGCCCGCGCACTCGACGAGAAGGCAGGAATGACCGAGATTCCGGATGTCCACGGGCTCACTCTGGCACGGGCCGGGCACGGTCGCGGCCCGGGGCGGGCGCCCACGTGTCGCGTCGCTAGGCTGGCGACGCCGGCAGCTCACCGGGAGCGGCCCCGCGGGCAGGAGCGCGACAGGAAATGGGACGGGTCGTCGTCGATGTCATGCTGAAGCCGGAGATCCTCGACCCGCAGGGCAAGGCGGTGCTCGGGGCCCTCGGCCGCCTGGGATTCGCGGAGTTCACCGCCGTCCGCCAGGGCAAGCGGTTCGAGCTCACCGTGGACGGCGAGGTGACCGAGGAGGTCCTGGCCAAGGTGCGCGAGGCGGCCGTGACGCTGCTGAGCAACCCGGTGATCGAGGACGTCGTCCGGGTCGCGGAGGGCTGACGGATGCGGATCGGTGTGGTGACCTTCCCCGGCAGCCTGGACGACCGGGACGCCGCTCGCGCCGTGCGCGCGGCCGGTGGCGAGGCGGTGACCCTTTGGCACGCGGACGCGGACCTGCACGGGGTCGACGCCGTCGTCCTGCCCGGCGGGTTCTCGTACGGGGACTACCTGCGCTGCGGCGCGATCGCCCGGTTCGCGCCGGTCATGCGTGAGGTGATCCGGCTGGCCGGTCCGCCCGAGGCGACCTCGCCGGGGCTGCCGGTGCTGGGCATCTGCAACGGGTTCCAGGTGCTCTGCGAGTCGCATCTGCTGCCCGGGGCCCTCGTGCGCAACGACCACCGCAAGTTCATCTGCCGTGACCAGCGGCTGCGGGTCGAACGCACCGGCACCGCGTGGACCCACCAGTACGCGCAGGACGAGGAGATCGTCGTCCCGCTCAAGAACGGTGAGGGCGGCTTCGTCGCGGACGACGCGGCCCTGGACCGGCTCGAGGGCGAGGGCCGCGTGGTCGTGCGGTACCTCGAGCACAATCCCAACGGCTCCTACCGGGACATCGCGGGGATCTCGAACGCGAGCGGCACCGTGGTCGGTCTCATGCCGCACCCGGAGCACGCCGTCGAGGCCTTGTTCGGGCCGGGCGGGGCACTCCCGGTCGGGAGCCGCCCCGACACGGACGGCGTCCCGGTGCGCGAGCGGGGAACGGACGGGCTGCGGTTCTTCACCTCCGTGCTGAAGTCGGTCCTGGCCGCCTGAGAGTTCCGGTACGCCCGTTCGCGGGCGGCTTGCGCGGAGCCGCGGTCAGGTGAGGCGATGTCCGAGCATCCGCGGCCGGGTCTCATCGGCCTCCGGTACCCGCAGCTCGGAGTAGATGCTCACGCTCTCGGTCCGGAACCGTTGGGCGTCGTCTCGCGCGTCCCGTCCGTCAGCAAGGTCGCCGAGCCCGCTCAACGCGCCGGCCTCGGCGAACCGGTCGCCGATCTCCCGCGCCAGGTGCAGAGCCGAGATGAGCTGGGACGTGGCCTCCGCGCCACGCCCCAGGGCCAGCAGGGCACGACCCAGCCCCGTCAGCACGCGGGCCTCGCGGCTGCGGTCGTGGATCCGGCGGGCGAGTGCGAGGGCCTCGACGAAGTCGGGCAAGGCCTGGTCCGGCCGCCCCCACCGCAGGCGGGTGGTGCCGAGTTCGTCGAGGATCGCGGCCTCGCCCTCCCTGTCGGACACCTCCCGGGCCAGGGTCAGCGCCTCCAGGCCGATCCTCTCCGCTTCGCCGTGGCGGGCCAGCCTGCGCTGGGTCGTCGCGAGATTGCCCAGGACTCGGCCCTCGTGGAACCGGTGACCCGCGCTCTGGAAGGCCGCCAGTGCCCGGCGCTGGTGATCGGCCGCGAGCTCGTAGCGACCCAGCCGCTCGTGCACCGTTCCGAGATTGCCCAGGGCCCGTCCGATCGCCGCCTGGTCGTCGAGGTCCTGGAAGATGGTGAGGGCCTGCTCCACGCACCGGACGGCGTCGTCGTAGCGGCCCCAGCGCTCGTAGACGCCGCCCAGGTTGGACAGGCTGTTCGCGACGCCGAGCCGGTCGTCGATGCGGCGGTACAACTCCATCCCCCGGGTGAGCTCCTGCTGGGCGATCTCGTAGCGGCCCGTCTGCCAGCAGATCGACCCCGTGACGCTCACCGCCTGGGCGAGACCGCGGATGTCGCCGGCCTCCTCGAGCAGCTCGGCCGCCGTCCGCAGCACCGTCAGCGCCTCGCCGGCTCGACCGCACCGCCCGAGGGTCATCCCGAGCAGGCAGCGCTGTGATCCCTCGGTGGCGCGGTCGCCGGACGCGACGGCGGCCCGCACTCCCATCTCCGCCAGCCTGAGCGCGTCGGCGGTGTGGCCGCCGCTGTCCAGATAGCGCCAGACGGTGGCCGACAGGGTGACGGCCGCGCCCGGCCAGGAGCGCAGGCCGGTCGGGTCCCCGTCCGCGATCCCCTGCACGGCCAGGGCGGCCGCCGCCACCAGGTTGGCCCGTTCCGCGTCCAGCCAGTCCTGGGCCTGGCCCGGGGTGATCGAGCCGGGCACGGTCGCGGGCCGGAGGGCCACGCGTGGCCTGCGTTCCCGCTCGGCGGGGACGAGGGCGTCCATCGCGGCGGCCGCCGCACCGAGGTAGTGGTCGAACAGCCGGCCCAGCGCCGCCGCGCGATCGGCTGCGGACTCCCGCTCGGCGAGCTCGCGGGCGTAGGCGCGCAGCAGGTCGTGCATCGCGAACCGGCCCGGGGCGTTCAGGTGGACCAGGTGGGCCTGATGGAGGACGCCGAGCAGGCGCGCGGCGCCGGCACGGTCCAGACCGGCCAGAGCTGCGGCGGCGCCGGCGTCGAGGTCTGCCCCGGGAAGCAGGCCGAGGAACCGGAAGAGGCGGGCCGCCGCGGGCTCGACCCCTGCGTAGGACCACGAGAGGACCGCGCGCACGGCCGTCCGCTCGTCCCCGCCCGCATCGAGCACATCCAGCCGGCGCTCCTCCCGGTCCAGCTCGTTCACGAGGCTCGACACGCTGGACCCGGGGTGGGCGGCGAGGTATTCGGCGGCGATCCGCAGGGCCAATGGCAGGCGGGCGCAGCGGCGGGCCAGGGCCGCCGCGGCGGTGGGGGCCATCGCCACCCGGGGACCGACGAGGGATTCCAGCAGCCTGACGGCATCGGCGATCGGCAATGGGTCGATCTGCACCCGCCGCGCTCCGTGCCGGGCGACCAGGGCCGGCAGCCGGTCCCGGCTGGTGACCATGACGAAGGCGGGTGCGCTGCCGGGCAGCAGCGGGAGCACCTGGTCGAGCTGCGAGGCGTTGTCCAGGACCAGCAGAAGCCTGCGTCCGGCGGTGACCGTGCGATACAGGGCGATCCGGTCGGCCTCCTCGGCGGGCACCTGCGGCCCGGTCACCCCGAGCATCCGGAGGAACGTCCCGAGGACCTCGTTCGCCGGCAGCGGCCGATCCGGGTCGTATCCGCGTAGGTCGACGTAGAGCTGACCGTCCGGGAACCGATCCCGGACGGTGTGCGCCCAGTGGACCGCGAGTGCGGTCTTGCCGACCCCGGCCGTTCCCGAGACCACGCACACGACGACGGCAGGGGCCTCTCGGTCCGCCCCGGCGAGGAGGTCGTCGAGGGCCTGCAGCGCTGTCCGCCGCCCGGTGAACGCACTGACGTCGGGTGGCAGCAGCGCCGGCACCGCCACCGGGTACGGCGTGGGCTCGGCTCCGGGTGGGGTGGCTGCGGACTGCGGAGGCGTGGACGTCGGTGCCGCCCGCGCACGGCGCGGTGGCGGGGCCGACCGGGTCGGGGACTGCGCGGTCGACCCTGCGGAGGAGGGCCCGCCACCGAACAGGCGGGCGTGGCTGGCGAGCAGGTGCGGGCCTGGTTCGACGCCGAGCTCGGCTGCCAGCCGACGGCGGGTGTCCGCATAGAGGGCACGCGCCTCCGCGGAGCGCCCGACCTGGGTCAGTGCGTCGAGGAGAGCGGCGACGATCGGCTCAGCCAGGGGATGTTCGACCAACGCCTGGCTGAGATCGTCGACGACCGCGGCGGGATCACCGGCGTCCACGGTCAGCCGGCCCCAGCTCGCCAGGACGCCGAGCCACTGCCGGGTCAGGCCGTCCCGCAGGAGATCGGCCCAGGAACCGGGCACACCCTGCAGTGGCACCCCGCGCCACAGGCAGAGCGCCTGGCGAAGAAGCTCCGTGCGGTGCGCGGCCGATCGGGCGGCGTCCCGTGACTCGTGCGCCAGCCGGCGGAACCGGACGAGATCGACGTTTTCGTCGGTGATGTCCAGCAGGTACCCCCCGCTGCGCCGGTGCAGGGCGACCGTCGCCCCCGTCCCGAGTGGTCGCTCTGCCTCGCGGGAGCGGGCGGCGAGCTGACGGAGCCGGGTGAGATGCCCGAACAGGACGTTGCGAGCCTGCGGTGGCGGCGCCTCACCCCATACCCGGTCCACCAGCGTGTCCACGGGCACCGGCCGTCCGACATCGGCGAGCAGGGCGACGAGCACGGCGCGCTGCTTCGGCGGTCCGAGCGGGAGCAGCCGCCCTGCGGCCTCCCACTCGACGGGTCCGAGCATCCGGAACTCGGCCATCCGACCAGGCTCCCCCGTTCTCCCGACGGCATCTGTGGCGAACGGGCGAAGGGTCTCACAGGATCGCGCCTGCCGGGATGGCACCTCAGGTGGTATCCGGCGGGGGCGGTCAGCGACCGGGCACGCAGCGTACGCAACGGTTTCGCAAGAACCGCGTGCCTGAATACTCCCGACGCGCGCCCGTGCCCCGGCCGATCGGAGCAGGGAACGCCGTCACGGGAGGAGGATCTTGATGGGTCTGTCGGTCCAGGTACTCGGTCCGCTGCGGGTGCACCGCGAGGGGACCCCGGTCCACCTGACTGCCCAGGCTCGTGCCGTGCTGGCGCTGTTGGCGCTGGGCGAGGGGGTCCCGATCTCCTCGGGACAGCTGATCAAGGCGTTGTGGCCGGCCGCACCACCCCGGACGGCGCGGGATCAGGTGCAGAACCTGATCGCGGCCCTGCGCCGTGCGCTGGGACCGCGGATCCCCGGTGGCGGGCGGGCAGCCAGGGGCTCGGACAGCCTGATCACGACCGAGCCGGTCGGCTATGTCCTGTGCCTGCCGTCGGGGCAGCTCGACCTGGAGGTGTTCCGCGCCACCCTGGCCGTGGCGCGGCAGTGCCGGGCCCAGGGACGCCTGGCCGACGCGCTCGCGCGCTACGAGAAGGGGCTCGACCTCTGGTCCGGGGTTCCGTGCGGCGACATCGATCGGCCCTCGGTCAGCGATCTCGCGGAACCGCTGACCCAGGTTCACGCCGACACCGTGGAGGAGTGGGCGGAGTTGGCGGTCGCCCAGGGCCACGGCGCGCGGGTCGCCCTCCGGCTGCGTCCGGTCCTGGCCGCCCACCCGTTCCGTGAGCGGATGCAGGAGCTGTTGATGCGAGCGTTGTGCCAGGCGGGGCGGCGCCCGGAGGCCCTGATCGTCTACCAGGAGGGCCGGCGACGGCTCGCGGAGGAACTCGGCGTCGATCCGTCGCCGTCCCTGCAGACGCTCTACCGCGATCTTCTGCAGCCGGCGTGACCAGGCCGCCCGGCCCCGGACGTCCGGGGCCGGGCGATCTCGACTGCTGTCCCGATCTCGGTGCGCGTGTCTCAGTGCACGTTCTTGAGGCAGACCGTGGTCGGCACCCCGGTGTTGTAGCGGACCCAGTTGATCGCGTCCCGGGTCTGCGGCCCGTAGATGCCGTCCTGGGCCGAGGCCGGCAGGCCCGCAACCCGCTGGGCGAAGGCGAGCGCGCTCTTCGTCTTCGAGCCGTAGACGCCGTCCACGGTCAGGGACTGGGCGTAGCAGGCGTTCAGGGTCCGCTGCAGTGCCTTCACGCCGTTGCCGGTGACGACGCCAGGGTTCATGTAGCAGGTGTAGGTGAAGCCCGAGCCGGTGACGTGGACGGGCAGCACGTAGTACGAGGATCCGGATCCGGAGAACGAGGAACTGCTCTCGCACTGCGTGCTCGTCGCCTGCGCCGAGGGGTTGATGCCCAGGAGTCCGCCGGCGACCAGTCCGGCCGTGGCGGCGAGCATCCCGAACCGCTTCCCATTCATGGTGATCTCCCTGCTTGTCGTCGAGGCTCGTCATTGAGGTGTCAGACGGTGAGCCTGCAGCGCACCGCCAAGGGCTCGGTAAGCGGTCACCAAGCTGCCGCCGGAGCGGTGGCCCGGGCTGCGGGCGCGTCACGGCGGGCGGGTCGCGGCCGGGGGTGCCACGAGCGCAGGGAGCCGCCCGGGCGGGCAGCAGGGGAGGGGGACCGGCGCCCACCGGGCCCGGGCCGGCCGGCGATAGTCTGGCGGGGCAACGTCGGCGACCTCCAGGGGCGGTTCAGCAGGTGGGAACGAGAACGGACGTGACGAAGCCGGCTGGGACGGCCGCCCAGCCAGGATCCTGCGTGACGGCCCCGGGGATCGACACCGTGGACCGGGCCGCGGCCACCCCCGGGATCGCCCAGCCGTGGCGGGAGCTCGGGCTCAAGCAGGACGAGTACGACCGGGTCTGCGAGATCCTCGGCCGGCGCCCGACCTCCGCCGAGCTCGGCATCTACAGCGTGATGTGGAGCGAGCACTGCTCCTACAAGTCGAGCAAGGTGCACCTGCGCCAGTTCGGCCAGAAGGTCACCCCCGAGATGCGGGCCCGCCTGCTGGTCGGCATCGGGGAGAACGCGGGGGTCGTCGACATCGGCGGTGGCTGGGCCGTCACCTTCAAGATCGAGAGCCACAACCACCCCAGCTACGTGGAGCCCTACCAGGGGGCGGCGACCGGTGTCGGGGGCATCGTCCGGGACATCATGTCGATGGGCGCCCGGCCGATCGCGGTGATGGACCCGCTGCGCTTCGGCGCGCTGGACCACCCCGACACCGCGCGCGTGGTGCCCGGGATCGTCGCGGGCGTCGGCGGCTACGGCAACTGCCTGGGCCTGCCGAACATCGGCGGGGAGGTTGTCTTCGACCCCTGCTACCAGGGCAACCCGCTGGTCAACGCGCTGTGCGTGGGCAAGCTGCGGCACGAGGCGATCCACCTGGCGAACGCGTCCGGCGAGGGCAACCTGGTCGTGCTCTTCGGCGCGCGCACCGGCGGTGACGGCATCGGGGGCGCCTCGGTGCTGGCCAGCGCCACCTTCGAGGAGGGCGGTCCGACCAAGCGCCCGAGCGTGCAGGTCGGCGACCCCTTCGCGGAGAAGGTGCTCATCGAGTGCTGCCTCGACCTCTTCGAGGCGGGTGTGGTCACCGGCATCCAGGACCTGGGCGCGGCGGGTCTGTCCTGCGCGACCTCGGAGCTGGCCAGCAACGGCGACGGCGGCATGTTCGTGCGCCTGGACCGCGCGCCGTTGCGGGATCCCTCGCTGACGCCCGAGGAGATCCTCATGAGCGAGTCCCAGGAGCGGATGATGGCCGTCGTCCGCCCCGAGGATCTGGACGGTTTCTTCGCGATCACCGACAAGTGGGACGTCGAGGCCACCGTGATCGGGCAGGTCACCACGACCGGCCGGCTCGTCATCGAGTGGCACGGCGAGACCATCGTGGACGTCCCGCCGCGCACCGTCGCCCACGAGGGTCCGATCTACGAGCGCCCGATCGCCCGGCCGGACTTCCTGGACGCCCGTCAGGCCGACGGTCCCGACGCGCTGCCCCGGCCGGTGGACGGCCCCGGTCTGCGGGCGCTCCTGCTGCGCCTGGTGGGCTCGCCGAACCTGTGCAGCAAGGCCTGGGTCACCGACCAGTACGACCGGTACGTCATGGGCAACACCGCCCTGGCCCAGCCGGACGACGCGGGGGTGGTGCGGATCGACGAGGAGTCCGGGCTGGGCATCGTCCTGGCGACGGACGCCAACGGCCGCTACGGCGCCCTGGACCCGTACGCCGGTGCCCAGCTGGCCCTGGCCGAGGCCTACCGCAACGTGGCCACCGCCGGGGGACGCCCGCTCGCGATCACGGACTGCCTCAACTTCGGCTCGCCGGAGGACCCCGGGGTGATGTGGCAGTTCGAGCAGGCGGTGAGCGGCCTCGCCGACGCCTGCCAGGAGCTGGGCATCCCGGTCACGGGCGGCAACGTGAGCTTCTACAACCAGACCGGGGATGTCGCCATCCACCCGACGACGGTCGCCGGGGTGCTCGGCGTCCTGGACGACGTCGCCCGGCGCACGCCCTCGGGCTGGGACCGCTCCGGCCTGCCGGTGTACCTGCTGGGCGCCACGAGGGACGAGCTGGCCGGTTCCGAGTGGGCCTGGGCCGAGCACCAGCACCTGGGCGGCCGGCCGCCGCGCGTGGACCTGGCGGCCGAGCGGGCGCTGGGCGAGGTGCTCGTCACCTCGGCGGCCGAGGGCCTGGCCGCGGCCGCGCACGACCTCTCCGAGGGCGGTCTGGCCCAGGCCCTGGCCGAGGCGAGCCTGCGCTACGACGTCGGCGTGCGGGTGTCGCTGGCCCCGGTGACCGGGCGCGACGGGGTCAGCCCGTTCGCGGCCCTGTTCGCCGAGTCGGCCGGCCGGGTGCTCGTGGCCGTGACGCCGGCCGACGAGGACCGGCTGAGCGCTCTGGCCGCCGAGCACGGCGTGCCGGCGGTCCGGCTGGGCGTGACCACCACCGAGCCCGTGCTCGTGGTGGACGGCGAGTTCGAGATCGGCCTGGACGAGCTGCGCGCCGCCCACGAGGCCACGCTGCCGGCGGCCTTCGGGCGCTGAGGGCACGCTGCCGCAGGCCTTCGGGCACCTGGGCGGGCCGGATCCGGCCGCGGACGTCGAGAGGGCTCGGACGCAGGGCGAAGGCCCCGTCCGGGCCCTCGTCGTGCCTGGGCACCGCCGTTTCGGGCCTGCCGGAGCCCGTGGCGGGATCCGGGGCGAATCGAGGATCTGGGCACCGAGATGTCACTCCGATCACGTCGAGGCAACGAAATCGTTTGCAGGTGAGGCAAAACGCAACGCAATCTGGCAATCTGTGAGCTGCGGCACGCCGGCAGGTGAACTCGGAGACAGCGACGAGTTGGCCCCGGTGGACCACGGCGCGGTGCGCCTGCGGTCGGGGTCTGCACCTGCTGCCTGGATGGTCACCGTGGCCCGGCGACCATCGCAGGCATTCCTGTGCGCCCCGGTCCGTGGTCCTTCTCCGCGGTCGCCGTCCTCCACGGTCGCCTTCGCCGAGCAGGCGGGCCGGCCACCTCGACGTCCCGGCCGATTCCGCCCACCGGCGCGGTGACGTCCACCCGTTCGGGCCGCACCGCAGGACCGCGGACGTGACCGTTCCGGACAGCGTGCATGGCACGATCGGGACATGCCCCCACGCCGTCGTACCGATCGTGAGGAAGGTCGGGCCGCTCTCTCCGACTGGGTGCTGGACGCCGCGAACCTGCCCCGGGCCCGCCTGGCGACCGCGGTCCGCTTCACCCTGGAGGAGTTCGCGGCCCGTGCCCCCGGAGGAGCGACCGAGTTGCGGGTACCCCCCTTCGGCGTGGTCCAGTGCGTGCCGGGGCCACGGCACACACGCGGTACGCCACCCAACGTCGTCGAACTGGACGCCGCCACCTGGCTCGGTCTCGTCACCGGACGACGCGCCTGGGACGAGGAACTGGCGGCCGGGCGGATCCACGCCAGCGGCGAGCGCTCCGACCTGTCCGCGCTGCTGCCGTTGTCCGGGCTCGTGCCCGAGGGACAGGGGCCGGTCGGCGCGTGACGACGCCCGTCAGGATGCCGCCGGCGACCCGAGGGATTAGCGTCGCACCGTGGTCGAGATCCCGGACGAGAACGCCGAGCCCGGCGTCGTCCTCGCACGGTCGGTGCGCCGGTCCCCGCGCCTGACCCGGTTCGTCGGCACCGGGGTGCTCCTCGGGGTACTGCTGGCCTTCGGGTGTGTGCTGGCCGGCGGGACGGGAAGCTCGCGGTACGCGACGTCCGGAGTGCTGGGCTACCTGGCCGTGACCTTCGGCTTCCTCGGTGCGCTCGCCGGGGCCGGCGCGGCGGTGCTCGGCGACCGTGCGGCTCGGACCAGCCGTCGTGAGGCCCGGAACAGTCGTCGCGAGGCCTAGGACCGCCCGTCGTGCGGCTCGGCCCCGCCTCCCGTCGTCCGGGGACCGCTGGCTCGCCTGGTTCCGGGACCGCCCTGCCTGTCGTTCGGGGACCACCGTCCCGCCTCGTCCAGGGGCCACTGCGCGTCGTTCGGGGAGCGCTGCCCGGACCCGCGTGTTCACGGGGCGTGTGCGAGACTGCAGACGTGGCTCGCGGCGACGGACGGCTCACGCACGATCTGATGCCAGACGAGAAGGGGCCGCAGGACGCCTGCGGGGTCTTCGGCGTCTGGGCACCCGGGGAAGAGGTCGCCAAGCTGGCGTACTTCGGCCTCTACGCCCTGCAGCACCGCGGCCAGGAAGCGGCCGGCATCGCGGTCAGCAACGGGCGCCAGATCCTCGTCTACAAGGACACCGGCCTGGTGGCGCAGGTGTTCGACGAGACGGCCCTGGCCAGCCTGCACGGGCACATCGCGGTGGGCCACTGCCGCTACAGCACCACCGGCGGGTCGGTCTGGGAGAACGCCCAGCCCACGCTGGGGGACACCGCGAGCGGCACCGTCGCCCTCGCGCACAACGGCAACCTGACCAACACCCGCGAGCTGCGCGAGCGGCTGGCCGAGCAGCACGCCGACGACGACCGGGCCGAGTGGCGCCGGGGCAACACCACGGACACGGCGCTGATCACGGGGTTGCTGCGCGGCGACGTCGACCACACCCTCGAGGCGACCGCGGTGGCGATCCTGCCGTTGCTGCGAGGCGCCTTCAGCCTGGTGTTCATGGACGAGAACACCCTCTACGCGGCGCGGGACCCGCAGGGTCTGCACCCGCTGGTGCTGGGCCGCCTGGACCGGGGATGGGTCGTCGCGAGCGAGACCGCCGCCCTCGACATCATCGGGGCGAGCCTGATCCGCGAGGTCGAGCCGGGGGAGCTCGTGGTGATCGACGGCAACGGCCTGCGGAGCACCCGCTTCGCCCCGGCCGCCCCGACCGGTTGCGTCTTCGAGTACGTCTACCTGGCCCGTCCGGACACCACCATCGCCCGCCGGGTCGTGCACGACGCCCGGGTGGCCATGGGACGCCGCCTGGCGGTGGAGCACCCGGTGGAGGCGGACCTGGTCATCCCGGTGCCCGAGTCGGGCACCCCGGCGGCCGTGGGCTACGCCCAGGAGTCGGGCATCGTCTACGGCCAGGGTCTGGTCAAGAACGCCTACGTCGGCCGCACGTTCATCCAGCCGAGCCAGACGATCCGGCAGTTGGGGATCCGGCTCAAGCTGAACCCGCTGCGTGAGGTGATCCGCGGCAAGCGGCTGGTGGTCGTCGACGACTCCATCGTGCGGGGGAACACCCAGCGCGCGCTGGTCCGGATGTTGCGGGAGGCCGGTGCGGCCGAGGTGCACGTGCGCATCTCCTCGGCCCCGGTGACCTGGCCCTGCTTCTACGGCATCGACTTCGCCACCCGCGCCGAGCTGATCGCCACCGGGCTCACCGTGCCCGAGGTGTGCGCGAGCATCGGTGCGGACTCCCTCGGCTACATCTCGCTGCAGGGCATGGTGGAAGCCACGAACCAGCCTCGTGAGCGGCTGTGCACCGCCTGCTTCACCGGTGTCTACCCGGTGCCGTTGCCCGAGGACGGTCCGCTCGGCAAGTACAGCCTCGAACAGCCCCAGCTGCCCTTCGACACGGATGCCGACGGCGTGACCACCGGGCTCGGCGGCGGCGCGCAGGACGCCCTCGCCCGCCCCTAACCCTCGCCCGCCCCTCCTGGACCCGCGTCGGACCAGCGGGCCCGCTCACCGGACCGGGGTGCTCCCGAACCCTCCCATTGCGGTCGTGCGCTCGCCCCGCGCCGATCCGCCGGGCGGGAGGTCGTAGGCTCGGGGCTCGTGGAGCCGATCACCTATGCCGCTGCCGGGGTCGATGTCGAGGCGGGTGACCGCGCCGTCGCGTTGATGAAGAGCGCAGTCGCGCGCACGTTCACCCGGGAGGTGGTGGGCGGCATCGGCGGGTTCGCGGGGCTGTTCGACGTCTCCTCGCTGCGGGACTTCCGCCGGCCGCTGCTCGCGACGTCCACGGACGGGGTGGGCACCAAGGTGGCGATCGCGCAGGCCCTCGACCGCCACGACACCATCGGGTTCGACCTCGTGGCCATGGTCGTCGACGACATCGTCGTCTGCGGGGCGCGGCCCCTGTTCATGACCGACTACATCGCCTGCGGTCGGGTGGTGCCCGAGCGCATCGCGCAGATCGTGACCGGGATCGCGGACGCCTGTGTCGAGGCGGGCTGTGCCCTGACCGGGGGCGAGACCGCCGAGCACCCCGGCCTGCTCGGCCCGGACGAGTACGACCTGGCCGGTGCCGCGGTGGGGGCCGTGGAGGCGGACCAGCTCCTGGGCCCGCACCGGGTGGAGGTGGGGGACGTGGTGCTGGCCCTGGCCGCCTCGGGCCTGCACTCCAACGGGTACTCGCTGGTCCGCAAGGTGTTCGAGGGGCCGGAGTGGTCCTACGACCGGCACGTGGACGAACTCGGCCGGACCCTGGGCGAGGAACTGCTCACCCCTACGCGTATCTACGCCCAGCCCGTGGTGGAACTCGCCGCCGCCCTCGGAACCGGGCTGCACGCCGTCTCGCACGTGACCGGTGGCGGTCTGGCCGCCAACCTGGCGCGCGTGGTGCCCCCCGAGATGGCGGCCGTGATCGAGCGGTCCACCTGGACGCCGCCGGCGGTGTTCGAGCTGGTGCGGCAGGTGGGTCAGGTGCCGGTGGACGATCTGGAGCGCACCCTGAACCTGGGCGTCGGCATGGTCGTCGTGCTCGCTCCCGAGGCCGCCGAGCGTGCGGAGCAACTCCTTGCCGCGGCAGGAGTGTCCAGCTGGCGCGTGGGCCGGGTGGAGCGGGGCGGGACGCCACCCGCCGGGGCCAGCACGACCCTGGGCGCCAAGGGCGTCAAGGGCGGCGCTGTCCACGTGGTGGGAGTACACCCGCGCTGATCCGCTGACCCGCTACCGTTACGCGGTCCCCGACGGCACCTGCCGGCCGGGGCCGCAGGTCACGTCCGCGCATCGGCCTCGCCGGCCCGTCCTCGGCACGGATCCCGCTCGTTCGTCACGGCCGGCCGCCGGGACCGTGCGGTCGTGACCGGCTTCGGCCCCCGAGGGTGCTTGACCCGGTCCGCGCCGGTGCCTGACCCGAGAGCGGGTACCGGGCGGCGGACAGAGATCTCCCGGCGACGGTGAGGATGACTGGCCCCGGACACAGCTCACCCGGCGAGTGGATCCCACTCGCCGGGCCCGCTCTCCGCGGGCGTCAGCTCAGCGCTTGGGCTCGGAAGACCAGTCCGCGTACTCGTCCGAGTAGTCCTCGGACTCCTCGGACTCCTCTTCCTCGTCAGGGGTCTCGACGGGCTCGTCGGGTACCCCGGGGGATTTGGAGAGTTCCCGTTGGAGGGCGTCGTAGTCGGTGTCCGGGCTGAAGTACTTCAGCTGTCGGGCCACCTTCGTCTGCTTGGCCTTCTGACGGCCGCGCCCCATGGCGTCGACCCCCTCATACGTAGAACCGGGGCAGGCGCCCGTGGCGGGGCCCCGGAATGGTCATCCGTCTCTCGTAGTCCGCAACGGTACATGGTCCGGGCGTCTCGCGGCATCCCGACCCGGCATTCGGTCACGCTTCCGGGGGATGGCCCTCGGCGTGGGCCCGGAGCGCCGCACCTCCGGCCGCACGCGGTTCTGGGCGGCCGTGTCCGCGGCCTGGAGGGCCTCGCCGGGTCCGGAGGCCCTCGTTCATGGCCATCCGTCCATTCGGCCTTCAGGTCGCCGCTGGGCGGCCTTCAACTGTCGGACGCCCGCGCGGCCGGATGGCGGTCGCCGCCGACCGACGACCGAAGCTGTGTGCCGATGGCGGTCGCCGCCCACCGACGACGGCAGCCGCGACCGGATGCCCCTGCCGCGCACCCAGGACGGTCACCCCGGACCGATGGCCCTTGAGCCGCCCGGACCGACGACCCACGCGGTGGGAGGGTGTGAACCGTCGCCGGGGGAGAGTGTGCGAGGCGACGGGACGCGCGACACCGGGTAGGACGAACATCACCGGGACACCGGGGAGCCCGTCGGGCGCCCGACGGGCTCCCGGGCGGTGCGACAGCCCTCGGGAACCGATACCGGTAGGGCATCCCGGACGGTCGAGCGCCTGTTCCGGGAGCGGCCAATCCGGATTCAGCCCGACACCTGATCACGGGGAGCGTTGCGCTCACCCGGTCGGGTTACCCCGGACGGCCCAATCCGATGCATTGATCAGTAGCTGAGTGTGACGGGCATACGGCCGAACGGGTGAATGGCGGCGACGTCCTCCGGCGGCGCCCGGGCAATGAGCCCGGGTCACCCGGGGCCGCTCGGGCGAGGGCCCGGGGGCGACGCGCGGGGGGCAGGATGTGACGATGAATGGATGCACGCGCACCCGACCCCCGCCGGCCCGCCGGTCGCTTCGCTGCGCGTCTACGAGCCGCTCTCGGCATTCCCGGAATCGGAACGCCGTCGCTGGACGGCTCACCTCGAAACTGTCGCCGATCCCGACGCAATCGACGAACTGGAGCGGGCCGAGTCCTGGCTGCGGGTGATCCGGGGCCCGACGGTGAACATTCCCCGGACGGATCTTCCGCATCCGCGGGTGCTCCGGATCGACGACCAGGTGTTCGTCTGCCCACCTCAGTTGCCGCTGCGGTGTGCGGCGGCCGGGCGGGCGGCCTTCCCGACGCTCCCACCGGTCCTCGCGACCGCCGCCACGGCCGATCTCGACAAGGTCGTACAGACCACGTCACCCGGGCACGACCTGCGACTCCGCACTCTTGTGGCGGGATGGCAGGTCCCCACCGCCTGGTTGGTGGCGGTCGGCGCCCAGGACCAGGACGACGCGGCGCCGGATCGGTCCGTCCCCGGCCGTCACAGACTTCTCGCCGAGCACGCCCTGACGCGGATCCATCGGGTCCTGCGGGCGCTGCGCGGGCTGGTCGGAGATGTGGACATCGTGGGTGAGATCGAGGAGATGGCGCATTGGTTGCAGGACTTCGATAGCCGCTCGTGGTTGGAAATCGACGTCAGGTCGGTCCTGTCATTGTTGCCCGGTGAGGCGGAACAGGCGGTCGACGACGTACGCCTGGGCGTGGAGTGCCTCCTCGAGGGCGACACGACCGGGGTGGCCGCGGCGTACCAGCGCATCCGACGCCGGGCCGATCGGCTCCAGGCGGTGTCCCGAGCCTCGTAATCGGTCCGGTGTGTGGCGCTTGCGGCGTGTCCGACGCCTCTGCGACGTTACTCATGCGAGTGTGACCAAGTCACCGGTTGTCAGGACGTCGGTCAGAAACGCACCCTCACCTGGGGAGAAGGCTGGACAGGTGAGGCCGGCTGACAGCCCTGGGACCATCATTCGTAACCACTGAGCTAATCGTCCGTGACGGAAGGTGCTCCTACTGGGTCCGGCATCCTCCGGAAGGGGGATAAGGCGCCGGTATTGTTCCCTGGAGCAACCCGGACAGGGCACGATGTGGACAGACGGGGCATCAGCCCCGCCGTCCTGGAGGATGAGATGACCACGCGATCGCCTGACGCCGAGCCCCTGTTGACCCCGGCCGAGGTTGCCGCGCTCTTCCGAGTCGACCCCAAGACGGTCACCCGGTGGGCCAAAGCCGGCAAGCTCTCCTCGATCCGGACCCTCGGCGGCCATCGTCGCTACCGAGAGTCCGAGGTTCGCGCTCTCCTGGCTGGCATCCCTCAGCAGCGGGGGGACGCGGACTCCTGACCGGACCGGTCTGACCGGGTCGGTCGCGTCACCGGATCCACGCTGACCGCCATGGGCGGGGCAAGGCTTCGAGGGCGTCGTGCCTCGGCATGACGCCCTCGGCTCTGGACAACTTCAAATCCTGGGAACGTCGGCACCAGTGGCCCGGATGTCGCCCGACCAGGTTCGCGGTTGTCCATGGCTCGGAGCCGTGTGCCGTCCCCTGACGGAACAGGTGACCGACGATGCCCGCGACGGTGTCGCCCCGCAGTTGCGGGTCGTGCCGTCGCGGGCATCTCAGGGATGGGCGGGGCATGCCGCTGCCTGGGTCGTTCCCGCTCGGGACGTCGAGGGCTGCACCGGTGAAGAGCACCGGCATGGGCCCCCGGTCATCGACAGGCGCCTCCCGTCATGTCCATCGCTCCCCGCACGGGTGACGCCGGACCCGGCGACGGACACGGTCGCGGGGAGGTCGGCTCTCTTGATGTCAAAGCATCGGGTGGGACGTCGCCTTTCGGCGGGACGATTCACCACGGCGATAACTTGCCGCAGTTGAACTGTAGCTGAAGGCGACGATCTCGATCAGGCCTTCCGGTGTTCCCGCAGCGACGGGATTGCAACACCGTGTCGACACGGCGTCGTCCGCCCGCACCGCCGGGGCCCAGGTCGTCCTGGGAGGTATGCCCCTTCGTCCGGAGAGCCGCCCGCCGGGGACGCCCATCACCGGTCCGCGAGATCACTTCCGGCCCAACGGCCCCCGGTCAGACGACGAGGCGCGCGCTCTGACCGGTGTGGGACCCGGGCCGACCCCGCTCCGTGACTGGAGCGCGGCCCCTCCGTGACGCAGAAGCAGACGAAGTGGCCTTGACCGGTGGGGTACTGCGGCTAGGCTGCCAGGATGTCCGGACACACCCGGAAAGGTCCTGTGGCAGGGGTGGTGGACCGCTGTGCCCGATTCGATTCCCGGTGACGACACGCCGGACTTCGACTGGAACTGGTCGGACGACGACACCGGATGGGTGCCGCCGGGTATCGACCCGTCCAAGCCGAGCACTGCGCGCATGTACGACTACGCGCTGGGGGGCAAGGACAACTTCGCGGTGGACCGCGAGGCGCTCGACCACATCACGACGGTGTATCCGGTGCGCCCGGTCGCGCTGGCCAACCGAGGGTTCCTGTTGCGGGCGGTCAAGGTCATCGCCGAGAGCGGAGTCCGGCAGTTCCTCGACCTGGGGTCCGGGATCCCGACCTCGCCCAGCGTTCACGAGGTCGTGCGTGCGGTGCAGCCGGACGCGACGGTCGTCTACGTCGACAACGATCCGATCGTGATCGCGCACACCCGGGCACGGCGTTCGGTGATGCCCGGGGTGATCACGCTGGAGGGCGACGTCCGTGATCCCGAGGAGATCCTGAACGCGCCCGCGCTGCGTCGTGCGGTCGACTTCTCGCAGCCGGTGGCCCTGCTCTTCGCGGCGGTACTGCACTTCGTCCGCCCGGAGCGCGCCCCTGAGATCGTCGCCCGGTTCCGGTCCGAACTGGCGCCCGGGAGCTTCGTCGTGATGTCGCTCATGTCCACCGAGGGCATGACCGAGGAGGATCTCAAGCTGGGGGACGCCGCCTACGAGCGGGCGTCGTCGCCGCTGTACCTGCGGACGCGGGCGCAGATCGAGCGGCTCTTCGAGGGTCTGGAGATCCTTGAGCCCGGGGTGGTCAACACACCGAAGTGGCGTGCCGACGAGGAGGAACCGTTCGGTCGGGTCCTCGCCGGCGTGGGCCGCGTGGTCTGACCGCGGTTCCCGCAAGAACCGGGCGTGCAAGAGAGCACGCCCGGTTGCGGGAGAGAGCTGGGGGACGAGGTGCCGCGGGAGCGCCGCGGCGGGTCAGTGGCGGCCGCGCGCGGCGAGACAGTAGTACGCGCAGGCCCGCGGCGGGGCGGCGTCCCGGCCCACCGCGCGACGGTGGACGAGGCCGACGACCAGGAGGTGGTCGAGGGCGGCCTGGAGTCTTCCTTCGGGGAGATCCGTGGTGACCGCGAGGGACACGCTGGACATCCCGACCTCGCCCACAGTGGCCAGGGCCTCGAGCACTGCTCTTTCGGGACGTATCCGTCGACCGAGTCGCATGATGGGCTCCTTCCTGACCACGAAGTCGGCTCTTGACATCCGGCGGTACGTCGGTCCCGCCTCTGCCCTACTAGTCGGTCGGCTGCCGTGGGGGAATGAGGAATCCACGCCCGCCGAGTTCGCGGGAGTCAGGCGAGTCGAGGTCGCGCAGCAGGCCGGTAGGGGTGCGCCAGCGCGAAGAGCGCCCAGACCGTCTTGCCCGCCTGATGTCCCGGGGACACCCGTGGGATCCAGCCCCAGCGGCTGCTGAGGCACTCGATGAGGTGGAGACCGCGACCAGATCGGGAGAGAGGCTCCATGGGCGAGGACTCGGGCACGTCGTCACTGGGATCGTTCACCCCGCAGATCAACCTGCTGCGGCTGGACACCAGGCGCAGCTCCACGCCGGGCGAACCGACCGGACGCAGGTTTCGGACCGGTGATGTCGGGACGTCGGGCAGGGTCAGTCGGCATCCGTGCCGGAGTGCGTTCACCACGAGTTCGGTCGCCACGAGGGTGACGTCGTCGCTGAGGTCCGAGACCCGCCAGCGGCTCAGCGTCTCGCGCACGAAGGCGCGGGCCGCGGGGACAGCGGCGAAGTCAGGCGGCAACGCGTAGGTCGCCGCATGGGTCACACAGTCCCGTCCGTCCTCGAGCAGGGTCTCGATCAGGGCGTCGCAGGCCATGTCGTCGCCCTGGGGGAGCCGTGCCACCGCACTCGCGATCGCGGTCCTCCGCGCGGACGTCCTCAGGGACGACGCTCGGGAGGGGAGGGTGGACGACGGGAGCGGGTGGGTGTCGAAGACGCGTACGTGTGATGTTCCGCTCAGTGCGACGCGCGGTCGTTCTCCGCGATCCACGGCAACCCCCTCCCGGTTCGGGCCCGTGCCCCTGCGATGATCCGAGGGGCGTTGCACGTTCCTTGTCCAAGTGCAAATGCTTCGGGCAGATGCACGTGCATGCCAATGCTACTGGACAGAACGTGCGGATGCACGTGCAAGAGGCAGTCGAACTGCGGGAATCTCGAGGAGTCCCCGGCGCGCCGAGGGGCCGCGGGATGGCAGACTGTGCCAAGCCAGATGCGGGAGGACAAACGTGACGACGCCAGTAGTGGGTGGCCCCACGGTTCGCCGCATCGTCGTGGGGGCGCAGCTCCGCCGTCTCCGGGAGGCGCGGGGCATCTCCCGTGAGGATGCGGGCTACCGGATCCGTGGGTCCGAATCCAAGATCAGCAGGATGGAGCTGGGCCGCGTCAGCTTCAAGGAGCGCGACATCGCGGACCTCCTCACCCTGTACGGAGTCGTCGACGACGACCAGCGCCGCACCCTCCTCGGTCTGGCGCGGGAGGCGAACAACCCGGGCTGGTGGCACAACTACGACGACGTGCTCGCCGGGTGGTTCCAGACCTACGTGGGTCTGGAGGAGGCCACCTCGCTCATCCGTACCTACGAGATCCAGTTCGTGCCGGGGCTGCTGCAGACGGCGGACTACGCCCGGGCGATCGTGGCCGCCGGCCAGCCCACGGCGTCCGTGAGTGAGGTCGAGCGCCGGGTCGCCCTGCGGATGGCCCGCCAGCAGTTGCTGGACAGGTCGGACGCTCCCGTGTTCTGGGCGGTGGTGGACGAGGCGACGTTGCGGCGTCCCGTGGGCGGCCGCAAGGTGATGCAGGCGCAGATCCAGCACCTCATCGACATGATGAACAAGCCCAACGTCACCATCCAGATCATGCCCTTCCGGTTCGGGGCACATGCGGCCGAAGGCGGCGCCTTCAGCATCCTGCGCTTCCCCGAGGAGGACCTCCCCGAGGTCGTCTACGTGGAGCAACTCGGCAGCGCGCTGTACCTCGACAAGCGTGAGCACGTGGAGCGCTACGCCCAGACCATGGACCGCCTGACGGTCGACGGCCTGCCGCCGGACTCCTCGGCCGAGATGCTCGATCGGATCCTGCACCGCGTCTGATCCGGCGCCCCACCGGTCTGCCGGGCCTGCCCGGGGACGAGTGGCTGAGCCCGGCGTGTCCTCGTCGCCCCGTGAACTCGTTGGCGCCTCCTGAACTCGTTCCCGTCGCCCGGGTGATGACCTGCCCCGGGCGGGTAGGGCACCCGTACCGGTTCGGTGCGGGTGGATCTCACCCGTCGCTCAGTGTGATCCATTGAGGGGGGCCTTGGCGCCCCCCGACGGGTTCGTCACTCAGCGTGCGCTGTCTGGCGGCTCGTCCCCGGGCGCGGTGTGTCGTCGAACACTCTCCGACGGCGTCGTCCCGAGGGGGTCGCGAAAGCACCAACTCCGGGCATCCCACGCCTCCCCAGGCTGACGTGCGGGGATAGGTCCGCACAGCCTGAACCATTCCGCGGGCAGACGTCGTCAACGCGCCAAAGGCGAGCTACGATGGGCTTCGCGATGGTGCATATGCGCGAGCGTATGCACGTGCAACGTCCTCCAAGTACAGAGAGTCACGACGTTGACATCGCCCCCACCGAAATGGTCCAGGAGGTTCTCATGCACGAGATCGTCAACGGCATGCCTGCCACCGAGCTCGAGGGCGCCCAGTGGGTGAAGAGCCGGCGCAGCAGCTCGCAGGGCAACTGCGTGGAGATGGCGCAACTCGCGGGTGGGGCGGTGGCTGTGCGGAACTCCCGCCACCCCGAGGGCCCGGCCCTCGTCTACACCCACGCCGAGATGGAAGCCATGATCCTTGGTGCGAAGGACGGCGACTTCGATCACCTGATCGGCTGAGTCTTCTCCCCCTCCTCGCGCCCGTCGCTCCGGTGTCCCGGACGCGGCGGGCGCGTCGTCCCGCCCGCGCCGTGCCGGCCCGGGTCCGGTGCGGGCCGCCGCACTCGAGGGCAGGACGCGCGGGCTGCGGCGAGGCCATGCGGGGGATGATCCGTGCGGACCGCCGTCCCGATGAGCCGTTGGGGGCGGGAGGATCCCCGATCGGCCTCCGGACGCCTCCTGGGATGGACGGAGCGTGAACCCGATCTAGCTCAGTAGCGGACAGTGCTGAAGGTCAACTGAAAGTTACCGTCGGGTCATGGCGTCCCCCCGATTCTTCCCTGGCCGGACCGTTGCCGTCCTGATGGCCCTGGGTCTGGCGGTCTCGCTGAGTCCCACCTCTGCCAGCGCGCTCCCCACGTCCCGGGTGAGCGCGGACGGCGTCCTCCAGTTCCCCTCGCTCTCCGCGCACCTGCACGGCATGGGACTGCGGCAGTCCGCGCTCCACGTGAGCGCCTACCAGGTGCGGGCCGCGAAGATCGGGGACACGGCGTTGCCCGCCTCCGTGGACCTCACGGCGAACGCCGTCACTCCGGGGGACCAGGGACAGGTCGGGTCCTGCGCCTCCTGGGCGATCGGCTACTCGATCATGGGGTGGTACTCCTCCGCCCAGCACCACGCCGGGGCGCCCTTCGCGCCGATGTACCTGTACTCCCAGGTGAACGACGGCGTGGACGGAGGTTCCTACACCTCGGACAACCTGCGGGTCCTGGAGTCCCAGGGCATCGCGGAACGTCGCGTCTACTCGCAGGGCGACTACGACTGGCGGGACAGGCCCACCCCGGCCGAGGTGGCCAATGCCGCGCTCCACAAGACCGGCAGCCACTCGTACCTGTTCGTGGGGCAGAACCAGGGCAAGATCGCGGAGAACGCGATCAAGGCGGCCCTGGCCGCCGGGAAACCCCTCTACCTGGTCATCCCGGTCTACACCCCGTTCTTCTACCTGAGCAGCTCCGATTCCGTGATGACCCTGGCCAAGGTCACCGGAGCGCTCCAGGGCGGCCATGCGATCGCCGCGTTCGGCTACACCCCGTCCGGTCTGCTCATCGAGAACTCCTGGGGAACCAGTTGGGGCAACAGGGGCTGGGCCACGTTGGCCTGGGACTTCGTCGACCGGTACGTCTGGGAGGCCTCGACCACCTCGGGCTTCGTGCGCACCGGCGTGGCGCCGAGAGTGAGCTCCGTCGCGGCGAACAAGGTCTCCACCGCGGGCGGGACCCGGGTGACCATCACCGGCACCGGCTTCTCCGGCGTGAACGTCAACGACCCCGGCGCGGTCACCCTCACCAGCTCGGACGACCGTACGGTGACCGTGAACGCGCCCATCGTCTCGGCCAAGGCGACGTCGATCGTCGTCACCGTGCCGCCGGCCCCGACCAAGAACGGAAGGATCATCGGCGGCCGCTACCAGGTCACCGTGAGCAACCGTGCCGGCCGGAGCGCGGATCCCGGCTCCGGGAACGACCTGCGCTACGTCCGGCCGTACTCCGTGACGGCGGCCACGACCGCGGTCGCTGCCTCCTCGGGTGGAACGGTGACCCTGACCGGGGCCGGGTTCGGCGCCTCGAAGACCCTGTTCACGGCTAACCAGGTGACCGCGACCGTCAACGGCCATCGATCGGTCGTGCGCTGGGTGAGCAACACCCGCGTCACGGTCGCGGCCCCGCCCGGGGTCCCCGGGGCGCGCCTGAGCGTGGTCGTCTCCCACCTCGGCATCCCCGGCCCGTCCAGTTCCTCCGCGAGGTACGTGGCGAACATCGCCTCGGTGAGCCTGATCGGTGACGGAGGTGGCGGAACCCGAGTGCTCGCGGTGAGCGGGCGCGGTTTCACCGACTCCGACGGTTGGCGCCTGGTGCGACCGGACCAGGCGGACGGGGCGAGCCTGCCCGTGCTCGACTACTTCGACGACGAGGGGGACGTGGACGGCGGGGTCGTCCTGACGAGCGACACCCAGGCCCTGGTGAGGGTGCCCGCGACCCCGGGTGGGCTCGCCGGTACCTACCGGCTCGCCTTCGACCCTGACCAGGCGACCTACCCGGGGGCGGCCTTCGGTGCCTCGCCCGCGGCGAGAGTGGTCTACGGCGGTCCCGTGGTGACCAACCTCTCCCTGACCGGGTCGTCGACGGACGGGGGTGCCACCCTCGTCGTGACCACGACCGGGGCCGCGGCCCTCGACGACTCGAACCCCCACGCGGTGCAGCTGATCTCGACGACCGATCCGAGCCAGGCCGTGGACGCGACCGTCCTCGACCACGACAGCACCACGATCACGATCACCGTGCCCGCGGCACCGACGGTGGACGGGGTCCCGCTCGCCGGCGTCTACCGGGTGGTGGTCACGACCCCGCTCGGGGTCAGCGCGGACAACGGCCGTCTCGACAAGGTGACCTACGTCCGGCCGCTCGACATCACCGCGGCACCGGGGTGGCGGGGGTAGCCGAGCGTCCGGATCGTCGCTGACCTGGACCGTCGGCGCTCCGGAGTGACGACCGGCCCCTGCTGGTGCGGGCCCTGGTTCCCTGGGAACCGGGGCCCGCATTCGTGTGTGCGGACCCGCGTCGTGGTCGCCGTGGAACTCATCGGTGAGTCGCTATCGGGTGACCTCCGCCGGTCGGTTGCGCTCGCCGGCCGCCCTTCATCCGTGCGCACCGCCGTCCTGCTGGGCCGTTGGGGGTGAGGGGTTCCCCGATCGGCCTCCGGACGGTCCCTGAAGTGGACGGACCGTGAAACCGATCTAACGCAGTAGCGGACAGTGCTGAAGGTCCACTGAAAGTTACCTTCGGGGTATGGCGTCCCTCCGATTCTTCCCTGGCCGGACCGTTGCCGTCCTGACGGCCCTGGGTCTGGCGGTCTCGCTGAGTCCCACCTCTGCCAGCGCGCTCCCCACGTCCCGGGTGAGCGCGGACGGCGTCCTCCAGTTCCCCTCGCTCTCCGCGCACCTGCACGGCATGGGACTGCGGCAGTCCGCGCTCCACGTGAGCGCCTACCAGGTGCGGGCCGCGAAGATCGGGGACACGGCGTTGCCCGCCTCCGTGGACCTCACGGCGAACGCCGTCACTCCGGGGGACCAGGGACAGGTCGGGTCCTGCGCCTCCTGGGCGATCGGCTACTCGATCATGGGGTGGTACTCCTCCGCCCAGCACCACGCCGGGGCGCCCTTCGCGCCGATGTACCTGTACTCCCAGGTGAACGACGGCGTGGACGGAGGTTCCTACACCTCGGACAACCTGCGGGTCCTGGAGTCCCAGGGCATCGCGGAACGTCGCGTCTACTCGCAGGGCGACTACGACTGGCGGGACAGGCCCACCCCGGCCGAGGTGGCCAATGCCGCGCTCCACAAGACCGGCAGCCACTCGTACCTGTTCGTGGGGCAGAACCAGGGCAAGATCGCGGAGAACGCGATCAAGGCGGCCCTGGCCGCCGGGAAACCCATCTACCTGGCCATGCCCGTCTACACCCCGTTCTTCTACCTGAACAGCTCCGACTCCGTGATGACCCTGGCCAAGGCCACGGGATCGATGCTCGGCGGACACGCGATCGCCGCGTTCGGCTACACCCCCACCGGCCTGCTCATCGAGAACTCCTGGGGCACCGGCTGGGGCAACAGGGGCTGGGCCACGTTGGCCTGGGACTTCGTCGACAAGTACGTCTGGGAGGCCTCGACCACCTCGGGCTTCGTGAGCACGGGTGTTGCGCCGACCGTGAGCTCCGTCGCGGCCAACAAGGTCTCCACCGCGGGCGGGACCCGGGTGACCATCACCGGCACCGGCTTCTCCGGCGTGAACGTCAACGACCCCGCCGCGGTCACCCTCACCAGCTCGGACGACCCCACGGTGACCGTGAACGCGCCCATCGTCTCCGCGGGCTCGACGTCGATGATCGTCACCGTACCGCCGGCCCCGACCAAGAACGGCCGCGTCATTGCCGGGCTGTACCAGGTCGCCGTGAGCAACGGCTCGGGCACCAGCGTGGATCCCGGTTCGGCGAACGACCTCCTCTACGTGCAGCCGTACTCCGTGACGGCCGTCACGACCACGGTCGCCGCCTCCTCGGGTGGGACGGTGACCCTGACCGGGTCGGGTTTCGGCGCCTCGAAGACCGTGTTAACCGCCAACCAGGTGACCGGGACCGTGAACGGCCAGCAGGCCGCCGTCACCTGGATCAGCGACACGAGCATCACGATCTCCGCGCCGCCCGGGGTCCCCGGGACCGGCCTGAGCGTGGTCGTCTCCCACCTCGGCCTGCCCGGCCCGGCGACCGCCACGGCGAAGTACGTGGCGAACATCGCCTCGGCGAGCCCTGCCGGTGACGGCGGGGCCGGAGCCCGGTTGCTCTCGGTGAGCGGACGCGGGTTCGCGAACTCGGGCAACTGGCGCCTGGTGCGACCGGACCAGGCGGACGGGGCGAGCCTGCCCGTGCTCACCTCCTTCGACGGCACAGCGGCCGCGAACGGCGGGGTCGTCCTCAGCAGCGACACGCTGGCCGTGGTCAAGGTCCCCGCGGCCCCCGGCGGCCCTGCGGGTACCTATCGGCTCGCCTTCGATCCCGATCAGACGACCTACCCGGGGGCGACCTTCGGTGCCTCGCCCGGCGCGATCGTGGTCTACGGCGGTCCCGTGGTGACCAAGGTGTCCCTGGCCAAGACGTCGACGGCAGGGGGCGCCACCCTCGCCGTGACCACGACCGGGGCCGCGGCCCTCGACAGCTCGAACCCCCACGCGGTGCAGTTGGTCTCGACGACCGATCCGAGCCAGGCCGCGGACGCGACCGTGACGGCACATGACACGACCACGATCACGGTCACCGTGCCCGCGGCGCCCGTGACGGGCGGGACCCCGCTCGCCGGCGTCTACCGCGTGGTGGTCACGACTCCGCTCGGTGCCAGTGCCGACAACGGCCGGCTCGACAAGGTGACCTACATCGCGCCGTTCAACGCCACCGCGGCGCCGGGGGCCAAGGCGGCGGCCACCGGAGGCACGGTCCTGCGCGTGCTGGGCAGCGGCTTCGGTACGAGCAACGACCAGTTCCGGTCCAACCTGATCAGCGTGCTGGTCGAGGGCAAGCCCACGAACGCGACCTGGCTCAGCAACACCGCACTCGCGGTGGCCCTTCCCGCCGGCGTTCCGGGTCAGAGCGCGCACATCCAGCTCGTGCACGACACGATTCCCGGAGCCGTGCTCACGGTGCCCTTCGTGGCCGTGATCACTGGTCTGAGCGCGGGAGGTACGAGCGCGGCGGTGATCGCAGCCGGTCCGTCCGTGGGTGGCACCGTGGTCACCGTGGTCGGCAAGGGGTTCGCCGGCGCCTCCGCCTGGCGCCTGGTGGACAGCACCGGAGCCGGCGCCGCGACGCTGAACCGGGTGACCACCCAGGATGCGTTGACCTCGGCGACCTCCGGAGTGCTCGTCGTGGACGATGCGCACGCGCTGGTGAAGATGCCTCCTGCCCCGGGTGGGACGGAGGGCGTGTTCTCCCTCACCTTCGCCCCTGACCAGACCCTGTACCCCGGGGCGAGCACCGGCGTGACCGGGCGTGCTGCCTTCACCTACGCGGAGCTGGGCTGGTGACCGGTCCGCGGCCCGAATCCACCGCCGGGCCGCGAGCCGGTCGAGGAAGGGGGTAGGCGAGCGCCCGGGTCGTCGGTGACCTGGACCGCCGGCGCTCCGGAGTGGCAGCCGACCCCTGCTGGTGCGGGCCCCGGTTCCCCTGGGAACCGGGGCCCGCCCGTCGGCTGTCCGACGGCACGCGGGCCGACACCGTGGTGAGTGCCGAACTGACGGGCGAAGGGTCACCGGGCGACTAGGCTTCGAGCGTGGCGACCCGATCCCGTACCGGCGGGCAGACCGGTCGCGATCCGGGCGGCCTGCCGCGGGTCGTTCGGCCTCTGACCGTCCAGGACCGTCCGACCGTGCGCCGGAGCGGTGCCGTGGACGACGTGGCCGAGATCCGGCGCCGGGCCGGGGACGCGGTCGTCGCCGCCTCCGGACCGTTGGAGGCCGAGACCGTGGCCGCCGCGCTGCTGGAGTCCCCCCGTCTGCAGGGCGTCGACCGGCATCTCGCGGAACTCTTCCTGGCCGGCGTGATCATCGAACCTGCCGCGGCCGAGGCCTCGGCGACCTCGGCCGGACTGTTGCGCTCGCTGGCCGCGGTGGCCCCGCCGCCACTGCGCCGGCTGGCCGTGCGTGGGCTCGGGCGGGTGACCGCTGCCGGTCACTATCCGCCCCCGTGGTCGGCGTGCATGGGGCGTGCGGTGCCGCTCGGTGCCTGGTGTCGTCAGGACGTCTTCGGGGACACGGCAGTGGTCGTGGTGACCTTCGACTACGACGGGGATGATCATGCACTCCTCGTCGGCATCGACCGCTGCCGCGAACCGGTGCTGCTGTGGGCCAGCGTGGTCGCTGACCGTGGTCGGGTGGCCCAACTCGTGCAGGAGTCCGGCGACCCTCTCGCCCGGTGGGAGGAGATCGACCTGGCCCGGGCCCGCGGCTGGATCGAGGGGGCGCTCGTGCGCTCGGACCGCGGCCGTTTCGCCGAACTGGACGACGACTCGCTCGCGACCCTGCCCATCGTCCGGGCGCGGATCCGGCGGTTGCCGGAGCCCGCGAACCCGTTGTCCCCGCCGGCCGGGGCCGAGGAGCGGGAGCGGGCCGAGGCGGACTTCCTGGCCAGTCCGCAGGCCGCCGCGGTCTGGGACGCCGAGGCGGTGGAGTTCTGGGCACGGGTGCTCGCCGGTTTCGGCACCGCCTGCCCCGGCGACACCCCCACCCGGATAGGGCCCGGCAAGCTGAGCCGGATCCTCCTCGACTTCGTGCCGGCCACCCTCAGCGTGACGGACCGGCAGCGAGCCGCTCTGCCGGACTCGGCGCGGGCCTGGACGGCCTGGGCCGCGCAGGCCGGTTCCCTCCCGCTCGAGGCGGTGGCCCGCCTGGAGGAACGTCTGACGGAGATCCTCGACGCCTTCGAGGAGGTCTGCGACGACCCCCTGGACGTGGTGCTGCGGCGGTACCTGGCCGATGTCGTCCCCACCACGCTGGACGGGGGGATCCTCGAGAAGGTGCGGTGGCGGCGGTACCTGGCCGTGCCGCCCCCGTGGCAGCGGGTCGGGCCGGACGAGCACGCCGAGCTGGACGTCGCCGATCCCGCGGTGCGGGAGGCCATCACGCTGGAGGAGTTCCGGGACTGCGAGCCCGGCGGGGCCGCCACGCCACTGCTGAAGGGCGCGGTGGACGTGGTGGAGCGCCTCTGGCAGGGGGACCCGGACACCTGCGCCGCCGCGGAACGACTGTGCCGGACCGGACTGGACGATCATGCGGTGCTGCACGCGCTCGTGGACGGCGCCGGGCGCTGACCTCGCGGGGCAGGGTCCGACGACCGATCCTGGTTGCTCAGGGGTGTGTCCACCCCTGGTGACGGTCCTGAACTGATCGGGACCCGGACAGCCTCGGAGAGAGGAGCTGCCATGGGTCTGGTTGAGCGGTCTCCCACCGACATCGAGGGGCAGTCTCGTGCCCACCCCCAGGGGGAGCCCTCCGCCGACGGACACGCGGCCGCCCCCGCCGACGTGCCCGCTTCGGCACGCGCCGAGGGGCATCTGGGTCACCGCGCCGGGTGGCTGCGGGCGGCGGTGCTCGGCGCCAACGACGGACTGGTTTCGACGGCGAGCCTGATGGTGGGCGTCGCGAGTGCGACGGACGGGCGCTCGGGCGCGGTGCTGACCGCGGGACTCGCGGGACTCGCCTCGGGCGCCATGGCGATGGCCGCCGGGGAGTGGGTGTCCGTGAGCTCCCAGGCGGACGTGGAGAAGGCGGATCTCGACCAGGAACGACGGGAACTCGCCGAAGACCCCGAGGGCGAGCTGGAGGAGTTGATCGGCATCTACCAGACGCGGGGTCTGTCCCGTGGTCTCGCCGAGCAGGTCGCCCGGGAACTGAGCCGGGGCGATGTCCTGGCCGTGCATGCGCGCGAGGAACTCGGCCAGCACGAGAGCACCCACGCGCGTCCGCTGCAGGCGGCTCTCGCCTCCGCTGCGAGCTTCCTGACGGGCGGTGCGGTGCCGTTCCTGGGCATGGTGGGGACCACGGGGAGCGCGGTGCGCGTCGTGTCGATCTTCGTGGTGACCGTGCTCGGCCTGGTCCTGGCGGGAATCGCCGGGGCCCGCGCGGCCGGCACCGGGATCGGCCGGCCGGCGCTGCGCGTCGTGGCGGGGGGCACCGCGGCGATGCTGGTCACGGCGGGGGTGGGACACCTCGCCGGGATCGCCGGGGTGTAGGCGCGGGGATCGCCGGTACCGGTCTCGGGGGCGGGCCCCGGGTGAGGTGGTCCTGCCCGGCGAACCGGACCGTGGACGCTCATCCGTGCTCGGTGATCACCCCGGCAGCGTGGTGCGGGCCGGGGTCGTCGCCGTGCGGTCGGTGGCCGGCGCGTTGTCGCGCTGCCGTGGCAGGGCCGTACCCCTGCTGGGAGAGCCAGCAGGAGTGGAGCCGCCCGTGTTCGAACCGGTCGTGCTCGAACCGGTGCCGGTGGAACCGGAGCCCGTCCCGGTCGGCGGCGTGGTCTCGGGCGGCGTGCTCTCGGGCCGCGTGGCGAGCTCCTCCAGAGCGGTGAGCACGGCCCGTGCGACGGTGTCGTTCTGCCGGAAGAACAACGCGTCCGCCCCCGGACGGGGCAGGCCGGTGAACAACGGGGCGGTGGTCAACGGCCCGACGGCGAAACGACGCGGGTGGGGCTCCCCGGAGCGGTCGACCACCTGCCAGCCGGGGGAAGCCACCCGCATCCGCCCGGTGACCGCCCGACGTCCCTCGACCGGGTCCTGCAACTGTTCCTCGCTGATCATCCCGCGCCCCACGAGGGCCAGCAGGAGCGGTTCGGCGCTGCGGCTCAGGCTGGGCTGGGGCTGCCGCGCTTCCAGCAGCACCCGGGTGCGTACCTTCTCGGGTGTGTTGCTGCCGCCGGCCGCGAAGCGCGCGCCGTCCACGCTCACCGGGCCCGCCTCCACCCGCACCCACATGTCGGCCCCGAGGAAGCGGACCACTCCCGCCCGGGAGAGTGCGAGCAGCTGACGCATGCGCTGGGGGGACGGTCCGCGGGTGAGGAAGTCGCAGAGGCCGAGGAACCACGGGACGTCCGCCAACCGCGACCGGACACCGAGCCGGCCGGACTCCACGATCCGGGTGACCGGTTCCGTGATGACCTGCACCGCGCGGATCAGCGCCAGGTCGGCCGAGTGGCGCGGGTCGCGTCGCCGGCTCAGGTCGTCGGCGATGTGCTGGCGTACGTGGCGCTGCAGTTCCTCGGGGTCCAGGCAACTGAACTGCGCGATCGGCCGGTCGAGCCGGGACAGGTCGAGCCGGTCGACGGGATCGATCACCGTGGCCTCGACCGTGGCGGCGAGCGCCTCGGCGTCCCAGTCGTGGGTGTCGAGGCCCGCGGCGAACCGTTCCCAGGGCTGCTCGACCCGGACCGCGTGCGCCGTGCAGAGCTCGCGGTAGTACGCGTAACTGATCTCCTTGACGACCAGGGGCCACACGTCGGCCCGGAAGTCGAGCGGGTCGGACCGGTCCAGGAGCGGCCGGATGCGCTCGTCCACGAGGAACCGTGGCGTGACCTCCGTCGTGCACCGGCGCATCTCGCCCTGGCAGTGGTAGGGCACTCCGCGGCGGGATCCCACGTACAGCAGCGGCTCCTTGCCCGAGGGCAGGTAGCGCAACCGGTCACCGGACTCCGGTGCGAAGGCGCCGCCACGGCCGAGCGTGAGCAGGGCGAGGAAGTCGAAGAAGCCCAGGCCCAGCCCTCGGACGATGACCTCCTGGCCGGCCGCGATGCGGGTGAGGTCCGCGTCGGCGGCGGAGTCGGGGGGCAGGTAGGTCAGTCCCTGCCGGTCGGCGGCCTCGGAGAGCGAGCGCACCTGCCCCACCGGCTGGGTCGGGGGATGTCCCACCGCGAGCACGACGCAGTCCGCCGCGATCGGCGCCCGGCTGTGTTCCAGGTGCACGAGGTGTCGGCCGTCGGTGTCCTCGACGATGTTCAGCGCGCGCTCGGGGTGGACCTGCACGCTCACCCGGGCAGGGGCCGAGTTCACCGCGTGCCAGAACACCCAGGCCAGGTACTCGCTGTGCGTTCCCCGGTCGGGGAAGTCGTCCACGGACAGCCCTGCCGGCGACCCGTCGGCGTCCGGTGCCCCGGCTCGGGCCCGCTGGGCCTGCTCGCGACTCCACTCGGCCAGGGTGGGTCCGGGACGGGCCGGCCCGGTCATCGTGACCGAGCGATCCGGGAACAGGGTGACCTCGCCGGCGCGGGCGTTCCCCCCGAGCAGGTGCGACACGTCGCCCGTCCCGTCGTGGGCGCGGCGTACGGCTCCGAACGGGTGGGGGTCCACGACATGCACCGTCAGCTGCTGCGTGGGGTACAGCTCGGGCAGGTTGGCCAGGAGCCGTTCGAGCAGCCCCACGCCCCGGGGGCCCGCTCCGACCACGACCAGCACGGCGCCCGTCTGACTCACCAGGACCTCCTCGTCAGGCGCGTCGGCGCAAGGCCGCTGCTGTCGACTTCCTTGTCGGCCGGAGGACACGTGCACGTTAGCCCTCACGTCGGCCCGCGGGCTCCTGCGCACCCAGGCCGGGACGCCGGGACGCCGGGACGCCGGGACGCCGGGACGCCGGGACGCCGGGACGCCGGGGATCACACGGGGTGGGGGGTCGTGTCGTTGCACGCGCCGAACGAGACATTCGGCACGGCCATCGCGGGACGGGCGATGGCGCCAGATCCCGGGAAAGGCTGGCAGACTTCCCCCCGCCCATGACGGGTGGAGTCCTTCCCTCGGGAGGACTCGGGACAGTTGAACCTGCTCCGGCGTCCGGCCGGGCCGGTCCCTCCGGGCGCGCGGTCCCTCCCGCGCGCGGGTCTCGGCACGCACGGCGTCCGGACCCCAATCGTGATTTCTGGAGGACTTCGTGTCCGCTCATCCCTGGCGACGTGCCGCGGTCGGCGCGCTCGCTGCTGTGGTCGCTGCACTCCTCGCACCCTCGACCGCGGCCCCGACCGCCGCGTCCGCTGCCCTGGCGTCCGGCTCGACGCAACCGCTGGCCTCCTGTGCCCAGCCCGCGGTGAACCATGTCAGCTGTCTGAACCGCTTCCGCTCCGGTGCCGCCGCCCGGGTGGCCGGGGTGCCCCGGTCCGCTGCCCTGGCCGAGGGGCACGTGCACCCGGCCGCGGACGCCGTGGCCCTGCCCACCGCCGGCTACGGGCCGCCCGACATCGCCGACATCTACGGCCTGGACACCTCGGGTGGTGCAGGGAGCACCGTGGCCGTGGTGGCCGCCTTCGACAACCCGAACGTCGAGGCGGACCTGGCCACTTTCCGGGCCGCGTGGGGGTTGCCCGCCTGTACCTCGGACGACGGCTGCTTCCGCAAGGTCAGCCAGCGTGGGGACGACGTGCTGCCGGAGGCCCAGCCGAGCTGGGGTGTCGAGATCGACATCGACGTTCAGGCCGTCTCCTCGTCCTGCCCGCGGTGCCGGGTCCTCCTCGTGGAGGCGGACAGCTCGGCGATCGAGGACATCGACGCCGCCGAGAACCAGGCGGTGGCGCTCGGCGCCCGGATCGTCTCGAACAGCTTCGGGGGATACCGCTTCGACAGCATTCCGTACGCACATCTCCGGGCCTTCAGCCACTGGGGGGTGGCCACGGTGGCTGCGTCCGGAGACGGGGGCTACTCGACGGCCGAGTTCCCGGCCTCCTGGTACCAGGTGATCGCGGTCGGCGGCACGTCCGTCACCCGCACCGACTCCGGCTGGGCGCAGCAGGCCTGGCGGGGTTCCGGCAGCGGTTGCTCCACCTGGGTCCTCAAGCCCTTCTGGCAGACCGATCCGGGTTGCTCGCACCGCTCGGTGGTCGACCTCGCGGCACTCGCCGACCCCGACCGGGGGCTGGCGATCTGGGACAGCTACGGCATGGAGGGGTTCGGTCTCGCCCCCGGCTGGCTCGTGGTGGGTGGCACCAGCCTGGCCACGCCGCTCGTCGCGGGCATGATCGGGCTGGCTGGTCACCCGTGGCGTCTGAGCACGCCGGGATACCTCTACGGCCACCGCTCGAGCCTGATCGACATCGTGGGCGGGAGCACGGGGACCTGCGACCCGGCGTACCTGTGCAACGGGGTCGTCGGGTACGACGGGCCCACCGGTCTGGGCACGCCCTACGGACTCGGCGCTCTGTGAATTTGCGGCGGCTCGCCGTCGGGTGACTCGTGTGGCGGCTCGCCGTCGGGTGAGCCGCCGTCGGGCGACGTGTGAGACCCGGTCGTCCACTCCCCGTGATCGGTGATAACCGGCCTGTGGCCAGCAGAGTTCTCCCGACGGCACGACGCCTGAAAGCGCCAAATGGTTGCCTCGACGGGGCGAGAGAGATGTCACGGTGCCGATCCTCCGGATGTCCTGTTTCACCCCGTTCCTCGCCGGCACACTCGTGGTGCCGGTGGGGGGCGGCCGTCCCCCCGCCATCTGCAGGGGGAGGATCCATGCGTAAGAGATCACCGAAGGCACGCCTTCTCACGACCCTCGCCGCCGTGATGTCGTCGGCACTCGCCGTACCCGCGGCCGCGGTCGTCGCGCCCGCATCGGCCGCCGTCCGGACGAACGCGTCGGCCGCCGTCCGGACCGCGCCGGCCTCGTCGACGACCCGGTCGGCCACCCGCGTGCTGCTGCCGACCGGCGAGCACGTCCGTCTGAGTCGCGACGCCCGGGGACGTCCGTCCGTCCAGATCCTGTCGAACGGTCGCCACGGTGCCGGCGCGTCCTTCCAGCAGGTCGTCACGGGGTCGCACGTGTACCTGATCCCCCTGCCCGCGCGGCCGTACCTGGGCCGGGTGCTCGACCCCGCGTTGTTCGACGTGGCGGGGCTCGCGGGCGGGTCGGCGCAGGGGCGGGTGTCGGTGCGGTTGACCTTCACGGGTACCACCGTCCCGGCCGTGCCCGGGGTGACGGTGACCACGCACGGTGCGGGTACGGCCGACGGGTACCTGACCGCGACCTCCGCGAAGGCGTTCGGAACAGCGCTGGCCGCCCGCTACGCGGCGGACGCCCGGGCCGGGTTCCCGCACACCAGCACGTTGTTCGGGGTGTCGCGCCTGAGCGCCACCTCGTCGAACGGCCCGGTCGTGCACCCCCAGTACGCCATGCACACGGTGCAGCTGAAGCTCGTGGACTTCGCGGGCAAGCCCGTGCCCGACGGCTACGTGGACTACCTGAACCTCGACAACGGACTCAAGGCCAACGGCTGGGGCATCGTCGAGGACGGGGAGGCGCGCATCAGCGTGCCCGTGGGCACCTACGCGTTGGACACCCTCGTGGTGGCGAACGACGCGGACGGAAACCCCACCAAGGTGGCGGTCCTCGCCAAGACCGTGAAGATCACTGGTGAGGGTCAGTCCGTGGTGCTCGACGCTCGCACGGCGCGGTCCCGCCCCTCGATCCGCACTCCGCGTCCCGCGCAGATCCGTGGGGAGTCGTTCGACCTGGAATGGGTGGACGCTCCGCAGACGGTGGGCTACGGCTCGACCGTCGCCCTGGACGACTCGATGGCCTTGCCCGACCTCGTCGTGTCCCCGGCCCCTGCGCCCTCGGCCGGTTCTCTGACCAGCACCGCGGGCTGGGTGCTCTGGGGCACGCCGTCGCGGGGCCCGTCGTACGAGTACACGCTCTCCTACCCGTCCGTGGGGATTCCCACGCACCAGTCCCATGTGCTGGCGAGCAAGGACGTCGCGACCACGCTCAACCGATACGTCCGGGAGCCCGGCGCCACCACGGCGACGCTCCTGCGCTCGCCGTTCCTGCCCACGTCCAACGGATCCTTCGCGATGGGCTTCCCCTTCGATCTGCCCGCCACCCGGCTCGACTATGCGAACGTCGTGCCCCAGCAGGTCTGGTCGGACAACGTCGTGGAGTTCAACGAGACGGCCGAGGATCCCTGGGACACGGGCGTCTTCCTCGACGACGTCGCACGGAGCCAGACCGCGGGGCAGGTCCGGCACGCGGCCTGGGGCGAGCCGGTGGCGTTCTCCCGGGCGTCGATCATCTGGCCGGACACGCCCGCGTGGGCCGCGGATCGCACGTGCTACAACTGCCGCACCAGCGGTCAACTGAGCCTGGCCGTGGACCTGGCCAAGGATGACTACGGGCACTTCTACGAGGTCTTCAGCAGCGACGACCCCACGAAGCAGGCGGTGCGCTCGCGTCTCCTCGTGAACGGCACGAAGGTCGTGGACCAGACGGACACCTCCTGGGTGACCGCCGACGTCCCCACCTCGGCCGCCTCGTACCAGTACCTGGTGGATGTCGACCGGACGGCGTCCGCCGCCACGCGAGCAGTGAAGATCCACACCGACCTGCGCTTCCGGTCGGTGGCGGGCAGCGGGCCGAAGGCCCCGTCGTCCTGGGGGTGCCCGCTGGAGCCGGCCACCGGATGCCGGATCCTGCCCCTGCTCCAGGCTCACGTGAACCTGCCGGTGGACTCCGCCGGGGGGCTGCAGGCAGGGCGGACGGCCGTGACGGTGCGGGTCGGTCACATCCAGGGCGCGGAGTCCGTCCCGCTCACCGCGGTCCACCTGCAGGTGCGTCGGGCGAACGGGACCTGGGTCCAGGTGCCGTTGCACGCGGTCGGTCAGGGTGTGTTCCAGGGCGCGCTGGTGCTCCGTTCGACGGACGCGGGCTCGGTCTGGGACCTGCGGGTCATCGCCACCGACAAGGCCGGGACGCAGCTCACCCAGACCGCGACCGCCGCCTTCGCGGTGGCCGCAGGGTGAACCTCGCGCACCGGGCCGAGGGAACGTCCTCGCGAGTGGTTCGTTCAGGGACAGGTTGGAACCGGCACGTGGCCCACACGTGCCGGAGCAGGAGGCACGTGGCCCACACGTGCGGGAACTGGAAGCACGTGGCCCACACGTGCGCGAGCAGGGGGAGAGTGTTGTGAACAGTTCTGTTCGACGTCGGGCCGGGGTCGCCGCGCTGGTGGCGGTGACCGTGGTGCTGACGGCCGGGGCCGGGGTGACCCAGGCGGGTGCGGCCTCGAAGCCCGCCCCCCGGGCCGCCTGTGCGAAGCCGGCCGTGGGCAAGGTCGCCTGTCTGACCCGGTTCCGTTCGGCGCAGGCCGCGGTGGCCGCCGGGTCCCCGAGGTCGCGTGCCCTGGCGTCCACGCCCGAGGGACGGGTGTCGCCCGCCGGGCTCAGCTACCCGCAGACCGGGTACGGGCCGGCGGACATCAAGAGCATCTACGGGCTCGACACCTCCCGCGGTGCCGGGATGACCGTGGCCGTCGTCGACGCCTATGACAACCCGCGGGCCGAGGCGGACCTGGCGACCTTCCGCAAGACCTGGGGAATGTCGGCCTGCACCACCGCCAACAAGTGCTTCCGCAAGGTGAACCAGCGGGGCGCCACCAGCTACCCGGCCGGTGACGCGGGCTGGGGAGTGGAGATCGACCTGGACCTTCAGGCGGTGTCCGCGGCCTGCCCCAAGTGCAAGATCCTGCTCGTGGAGGCCGACGACGAGAACGACACGAGCCTCGGTGCGGCGGAGAACAAGGCCGTGGCGCTGGGGGCGACGATCGTCTCGAACAGCTGGGGCGGTTCGGAGTACAAGAGCGTGCTCGCCGAGGGGACGAAGTACTACACCCACCCCGGTACCGCGCTGATCTTCTCCTCCGGTGACTACGGTTTCACCGCCGCGTCCTTCCCGGCTTCCTGGACGAAGGCGATCGCGGTCGGCGGCACCAGCGTGACCAAGACCGCGAGCGGATGGGCACAGAAGGCCTGGGATGGTTCCGGCAGCGGTTGCTCCGCCTGGATCAACAAGCCCAGTTGGCAGCACGACAAGAACTGCCTCATGCGGACGATCTCCGACATCTCGGCCCTGGCGGATCCGGACACCGGACTCGCGGTCTGGGACAGCTACCTGGCGGACTACGGGATGGACCCGCAGTGGCTGGTCGTCGGCGGCACCAGCCTCGCCGCGCCGCTGGTGGCCGGCATGGTCGGGCTCGCCGGCAACCCCCAGGCGCTCGGCGACGCCTCGTACCTGTACCTGCACCGGAGCGGGCTGAAGGACGTCGTGGGCGGATCGAACGGGTACTGCGGGGGTGACTACCTCTGCACGGGGCTCGCCGGATACGACGCGCCGACCGGCTGGGGTACGCCGTACGGCCTGAGTTCGTTGTGAGGGGCCGCCCGGGCCGCTGTGGGAGGCAGCGGTGTCGCCGTGAGGCGTGACCCGGGCTCGCCGTAGGGAGTGATGGACCGGCCGGTCTCCGGCCGGTCCATCACGCGTTCCTGACCGGTGTCCCGCGGGGGCGAGGGGTGCGATGCCCGCCGGAAGACCGCTGTGATCTGCGCGACGCAGGTCACGGAGCATTGCGCAGAGTAACTTTTTCATCACGATCCGTCGCTGGATCGGCTTCGTCCGGGTGCGCTGGAGAGGTTTGAACCGGGCGGAAATGGGCAGGCACTCGCCCGGTAGGGACTGGTTGGCCGGGTATGGGCGGGCGAACGGGGGTACCTGAGGCCCGTTTGCGGATCCGGCAGAGTCGCGCCAGGACCCGGGACACAATGGTCTCGGATTTGCGCCCGGGGCGCAGGACGACAACTCTTGCGACCGACTGCTCTTGCCGTCATCTGGTGTGGAGGTGCCATGGCCGACGCGACCACCTCGTCCGAGGGGGAGCGCGACGAGTTGTTCGACCGGGACGGGTTCGCGGTGGTGCTCGTGGGGTACAGCCGCCGTCAGGTCGACGAGTTCGTCTCCACGGCACGTGCTCGTGCCGCCCTGCAACAGGAGCAGCTCGACAAGGTCATGACGGCCTACGAGCACACCCGTCGGGCGCTGGCCGAGGCGAGATTCCAGCTCAGCCAGGCGATCGAGCAGTTGGAGACCAAGCCTCACGAGGAGATCAGCGCCCGCATGGGCGAGATCCTGCGTCTCGCGCAGGAGGAGGCCGACCAGGCGCGTGCCGCTGGTCGCGACGAGCGGGAACAGCTGCTGCGCGACGGCGAGGACCGGGCCTCGGTGACCATGGAGGACGCCCGCAACCAGGCTGCCCAGCTCCTCGATCAGGCCAAGCGACAGTCGGACCAGTACATCGCCGAGGTGCAGCGCCGGGCGGACGACCTGCTCAGTGCCGCCGAGCGCCGGGCGAGCGCCATCGACGAGGTGCAGGACAAGCGGCTCGCAGGCCTGGGCGTGGTGCACGTCGAGGTGCTGAACCGCATGGAGCAGATCCGTGATGTGCTCAGCCACGTGCTGGCCACCGAGGACGCCTCGGGTCCGGTCGGGGCGATGGTCGAGCTCACGGCACATGCGGCCGAGATGATCGCCCTCGCCGGCCAGCCGGCGCGCCCGCCGATGGTCGCCCCGGAGGAGTCCGGGTCCTCGGGCACCTCGCCCGTGCCGGCTGCTGCCTCCGTGACCACGGCACCCCCCCTGACCGGACCGGGCACCGGTGAGCAGCCGCGGTACGGCGGTTCGGTGGGGACGTCCGATTCAGGTGCCTTCTCGGTGCCCGGGGTGACCCCGGACCAGGACGGGACGTCGGTCTACGCCACGCCGAGTGGTGGGACGCCCTCCTATCCGACGTCGACGGGGGAGGCGTTGTCCTACTCGACCCCGAGTGGTGGGACGCCGTCCTACCCGACGTCGACGGGGGAGGCGTTGTCCTACTCCACGCCGAGTGGTGGGACGCCGTCCTACCCGACGTCGACGGGTGGCATCCCGGCTCACTCGACCGGTGAGGTCCCCTCGTACCCGTCCAGCGGGTCGATCGACCTGCCCCCGTACGACGAGGCCTTCGGTGCGCTGCACCGTGAGGTCCTCGGACACGCGGCGACCGCGGGCGACATCGCCGACGGGGTCGAGGCGACGGGTTCGGTCTTCGGCGACCGGAACATGGGCACGTCGTTCCCGCGGGAGTCCTCGGCGGTCTCCGAGGCCGCCGCCACTTCCGCCGCGGAGGACGAGTCCGGGATCCGCCGTCCGGGGTTGCTCGAGACCGGGGTCCTGGGGATTCCCACGATCGGTGAGCGATTCTTCGCCGGGCTGGAGGTGGAGTCGTCTGAGGGGCCGGTCGAGGAGGAAACACCTCGTCCCGCCACGGCGACGGTCGAGGTCACCAGCGTCGAGGACGTGACGGTGAACCTGGACGCTCCGTCGAGGATCGAGGCGAAGCGCACCCGCGCCGAGACCTTCACCAGTTGGCCGCCGCCCGAGGTCTCCGAGTCGAGGTGACCCGGGAGCGACCGGGCACCGGGGCTCCGGCGCGGGACTGATCCGATGGCCCGTCCGACACGCCCCGACCCGGACGGGCAGACCGGTCCGGCGGTGTCCTGCGGCCCTGAGGTCCCCTTCGGGCGCGCGGGTGCCTCCCTCTGCGCCTGCGACCCTCTCGGTACCGGTGACCCGCGGCGCACCTCCGGTGCAGACGGCAGGCCTGACGGGTACGACCTGGCCGACGGGCCTGGCCTGGGCGAGGTACCTGGTGCGGGTCACGGGCACGGCGCGGGTCATGCGCACGGCCATCTCGGCGCCCGGTACGGCGGTCGCATCGCCGCCACGTCGGCGCTGACCCTCGGGCTGGTCGTGGTCGAGGTGTGGGTCGGCGTCCTGTCCGGGTCGATGGCGGTGCTCTCGGACGCCGGGCATCTCGGCGCCGATGTCCTCTCCCTCGGGGTGAGCGCCCTGGCCACCCGGCTGGCCCGTCGTCCCGACCACACCGGCCGGCGCAGCTACGGCTCCTACCGCGCGGAGATCTTCGCGGCCCTCCTCAGCGTCCTGATCATGATTGTCGTCTCGGGGACCGTGGTGACGGAGGCCGGGCAGCGACTCGCGCACGGCGGGTCGGTGGTGGTGTGGCCGATGGTCGCCGTGGGGCTGGCCGCCGTGCTCGTGAACGGGATCGCCGCCCTGCTCCTGCGGGAGGGGGCCGAGGCCAGCCTGACCGTGCGGGGCGCCTACCTGGAGGTGCTCGGGGACGCCGTGGGCGGGCTGGGCGTGGTGCTGGCCGCCGGGCTCGTCGCCCTCACCGGCTGGACGGCCTGGGACCGGGTGGCCGCCCTCGGCGTGGGCGCCTTCCTCGGGGTGCGGGCGTTCCTCCTGGGAAGGCAGGTCTACGCCGTCCTCGCCCAGCACGTGCCCGCGGGGGTCGACCCGATCGCGGTGGCCGCCGACCTCGAGGCCCTCGACGGGGTGCAGGAGGTGCATCACCTGCATCTGTGGACGTTGACCTCGGGCATGCACGACGCGACGGCACATCTGGTGACGGTCGAGGGCGCCGATCCGCACGCCGTCCTCGACCGGGCCCGGGACCTGCTGCGGGTACGGCACGGCTTGGTACACGCGACGGTCCAGGTCGAGCCGCCGGGCCACCTGGGCTGTGCCGAGACGGACTGGTGAGTTCCCGCCCCGTCGTCCCGACCGGGGCCCGCGGAGGTTCAGTCCCCGGGCTCTCGTTCCCCCTCGTCCCGGTGTCCCCGGCCCGAGGCACTCACTCCCGCGGCCAGGACGGCGAGCGGCGGCAGCACCATCGCCCCGAGCACGGCCACCATGGCGCCGGTCGTGGAGGCGGGAGCCAGGAGCGCAGCGAGCACCAGCAGGGCGAGGCAGGTGCTCATGAGTCCCGCGTAGCGACGCATGCGCCGGTGCTGGTCGAGGGCCGGCTCGGCGCCGGTCGGGGACGGGCCCTCCGCCCGGCCCGTCGGCGTGCCCGTCCGATCACCGGGTGGTCCTGGCCGGTCCGGCGCCGTTCCCGGTCGGTCCCTGGGCGGTTCGGGACCGCGGTCGACCGGCCGGTAGGGCGGGATGTCCCGGCCGGGCTGGAAGTGCGGTCCCTGGCGGATCCGGAGCGTGATCACGGCCAGGTCGCCCGCGGCGAGCACCAGAACGGCGGCGAAAAGGACGGCGAGCAGCGGACGGCCGGTGTCGGCGAACGCGAACGACCCCGCGCCGGCACATACCAGGCCGAAGGCGGCGAGCACCGCCCGCAGTCGCAACGGACTGCGGGCCCGACTCGGCTCGTCACCCGTGCGCACGGACGCTCGATGGTGGGGGCACCATTCCTCCATCATCCGGGTAATCCGGGATCGGGCATCCGGACGGCGGTGGCTGTGCGCATCTTCCGGGAGCAGCGGGTGGCCATTCAGGAGAGTGCGAGATGATCGGGGTATGAGCATGCAGGCGCAGGGCGGACGCCCGATCGCCCGGTTCCGGATCGCGGGGTTCCCGGTCCGGATCGAGCTGTCGTTCGTGATCGTGCTGGTCCTGGTGGGCTACCAGCCGGGGGTGAGCCTTCGCACGCTGGCCTTCTGGGTGGGGATCGCCACTGTCGCGATCATCGTGCACGAACTCGGGCACGCCGTGGTCGCCCGCGCGACGGGAGCCGCGCCCGAGATCACCCTCGTCTTCATCGGTGGTCTCACCTCGTTCGTGCCCACCCGCCCGCTCAACCGGGCCTGGTCGGCGGCGATCTCCCTCGCCGGGCCGCTGATCGGGCTGGGCCTGGGGCTGGCGATCTACCTCTGGGGGCACGGCGCGGGGTACGAGGGCACCAGTTGGCAGAACCTCGTCTACCACTACGGGCTCTTCACCACGGTCGGCTGGAGTCTGCTCAATCTGGTGCCGGTGCTGCCCCTGGACGGCGGCCAGGCCATGCGGGAGCTGCTTCCCGGCACTCCCGAGCTGCGCGCCCACCGCGCCGCGGTGATCTCGATCGTGATCGCGGTGGTCGTGCTGGTCGCGATCCAGCTGTGGGATCCGCGGCAGTACTGGACGAGTGGCTTCGTGTGCCTGATCATCCTCAGCAATGTGATGCAGTTGCGGGGCAGGAAGGTCGAGGACAGCGCGGCCCCCGGGACCGAGGTCGAGCACATCGCCGAGCTGCTCTGGAACGGCCACGCGGCGCGCGCCCGCCATGCCCTCGAGCTGCGCACCCAGGACGTCGATCTCGCCGTGCACGGTGCCGTGCTCGCCGTCACCGGGCAGTCCGGGCAGGGGTTCGCCCTGCTGCGGCAGGAACTGGCGCAGCGCCCGGAGGACCCGAACGTCTCGGCGATGCTGGTGCTCGCCCAGCTCCTGCTGCACGACTGGGACGCCGTGCTCGCCGAGCTCGACGGTCCCGCGGGAGCCACCCTGCCGAGTTCGGTGATCATGCGGGCGCAACGGGAGGCCCTGGGCCTGGGTCCGCTCCCGGCAGGTGCCTCTGCGGGCGGGTCACCGGCCCCCAGCAGCGCGCCCGCGTCGTCCCCGGCCGGTCCTGGGCACGACATCCCGGACGGTGCCGCGGGGGCAGCCCCGCCGCTCGACCAGGCCGAGGCCGGTCGGGTGGCCGCCCTGCTCGGGGAGCGGTACCTGTCGCGGCGTCAGGACTTCGGCCCGGCTGTCCCGTCCCAGCGCAACCGGCCCCCGGACCGCGAGCTCCTGATCCGCATCAGCTACGGGGTGGCGCGGGGCTGGGCCCTGGCCGGGGATCTGGAGGCGGCACTCCGGCGGTTGAGGTGGGCGATCGGGGTGGGATTCGCGGACCTGCCGGCCCTGGACTCCGACCAGGCGTGGGGGCCGTTCCGCCGGCACCCGCAGTTCCTCGTCGTGCGGGGGGCCGCGAACCGGGGATGGCGGTCCACGATCGCCGCAGCCGCGGCCGCGGCCCGGATGCCCGCGCCGGCGGCCACGTCCCGTCCGGGGAGCACCCCCGCCCCTGTTCCCGACGCCCCCACGGAGTCCCCGGCCGAGACGACCGGGCTCCTGCCCGTGTTGCGCGCCGACGTCGAGGACGCGGCCGCCGAGGCAGCTCCCGCGCCGGTGGAACTGCCTACCGCGAAGCCCGAGCCACCCGTCACGCCGGTGGAGCCGCCCGCCGCGTGGACCGAGCCGCCTGCCACGCCGGTGGAGCCGCCCGCCGCGAAGCCCGAGCCACCCGTCACGCCCGCGGTCGCCGCTCCCGTTCGAGCGGAGGCCACGCCCACGACCCGCGAGGACGCGGGTGGCCGTGCCGATCCGGAACCTGCCGGAGATGTTGACGCCGAGGCTGTGCAGGCCGGGGACGCGGAGGACGAGCCTGTGCAGGCCGGGGACGCGGAGGACGAGCCTGTGCAGGCTGGGGACGCGGAGGACGAGGCCGAGACTGGGCTCGAGCCCGCGGTGGACGGCGATGCCGGTTCGGAAGGCACTGCGGCGGACGCCGATCCGGAGGCCGCGACTGCGGCGAAGTCCGGGCCCGAGCCGGTGGAAGCTGGGAAACCGGAGGCCGAGCCAGGGATCGGCGAGGCGCACGCTGCTGACCCGGAGTCGCCCGGCGTGCCAGAGGCCGAGCCGGTGACCGGAGCCGAGTCTGCGACCGAGGCGGAGTCTGGGCACGTGGACGCCGAGCCGGTGATCGACGGAGACGTGGACGCCGAGGCGGAGGCTGGGCTCGAACCCGCGGCGCGCGCCGTCGCGAGGGGGAGCGGACCGGCACCTCGCTGAGGGCAGCAGCGACTGGCCGCAGGGCGTCCCGGCCTCTCGCCGGGCGCCCGCTAGTCCTCGTCGTCCTCGTCGAGGTCGTCGTCCAGCAGGCCACCGGGCAGCAGCGCGAGGAAGCTCTTTCTCGGATCGGAGTGGGTCGTGCGGGAGCGCCCGCGGCCCCCGTCCGTTCGTGAGTGCGCCGCCAGCAGCCGCTCGGCGAGTTCGCGAGCGGTGGGAGGGGTCGGATCCACGCCCGAGCGGCGGGAACGGCCGCTGCTACCGGACCGGGAACGGGCCGGGCGCGCACGGTGCTGGCGCGCCTCGACGAGCACGGGCACCCCGTCCGCGGTCTCCTCGACCGGCAGGTACCCGGCGGTCCGCAGCGCTTGGAGGGTCTCGGCGAGGGGTTTGGCTCCTGCCAGGACGGTCGGCGCGATCCGGCGTAACCCGAGTGACCGGAGGGACCGCGTGGCGGCGACCTCGGCGACCAATGCCTCGTCGTCGCTGCGCAGGACGCAGGCGACCTTCTGTCCGCGGATGCCCCCGTGGCGGCGGGCGACGTCCCGCACGAGGTAGGCGAGGGGTTGCGGCGGCTCGCCCTCGCTCAGGTCGGTGAGCTGGGCGAGCAGCTCGCCGGCGTCGGCACCGGCGTCGAGGGCACGCCCGATGCTGGTCGGGCTGAACCGCCAGGTCATGGCGCTGCCGGTGCCCTCCCGGTCGGCGCAGGAGTCGAGCAGAGCGGACACCCGGGCGTCCGGATTGCCCAGCACCATGCCGGTGAGGTCGGCCTGCAGCCGGACCCGGTGTTCCAGGTGTCCCGTCCCGGCGAGGGCCGCGAGCAACCGAGCCTCGTCGCCGTCCACCAGCGCCGCTCCGGCGGCACCCAGGGCGTGGGCTCCGACGAGCCCGAGCCGGGCCGCCTCGGCCAGGCTCGCCTCGACGCTCTCCGCGACGGATGCGCCCCCGAAGACGTAGGGCATGCGCCACGTGATCAGCGGGACGAGGTCCTTCCCGCCGAGCGGTGCCAGTCCGGGACGATCGGCCAGTGCGCGCAGCGAGGCCGCGCGTACGCGTGCCACGCTCGCCGGTGGATGTGGCAGGTCGGGATGCGGATGCCAGGCTGCCTCGGGCTCGGTCAGCGTGGTGCCGGGGGCTGTCCACCAGGCGTGCACCAGGGTCGCGATGCGTTCGGGGGGCTGCAGCCCCAGCCAGGTGTCGTAGCCGGCCGACGGCATGATCGTCGAATCGGGCGCGGAGAGAAGCCCTGCCCGGTAGGTCACCTCGAGGGCCAGGCGGACGTCGGGAACCGCGCAGCGGAGTTCCTTGGCGAGCCGGCGGAGTTCCCTCACCCCGACGGCGCCGCTCTTGAGGAGTTCCGGTGGGCGACGTCCGCAGGAGTCCAGGACGTCGGCGGCGATCCGGACGAACTCGGCCGCCGAGCCCGTGCACTCGCGTTCCGCGAGGACCTCGGAGACCGGCTGCCAGTCCGGCGCGGGGGGCGTGGGCGCGAAGGGGGCCGTCCAGTCAGGACCGCGGAGGGCGAGCGCCACCTCCGCCGGCATGATCAACGGCCCGTTCCACTCGAGAGCGGCCAGGAGCAGGCCGCGGCGCAGGCACCAGTGTTCCGGTCGGGTCTCCCGGCCGTTCCGGGGCGAGTAGTAGGTCCACAGGTGGACCTCCTCGCCGGTGAGGGCGACCGCGGTGAGGAGTTTGCGTGCGTCGGCCGGGGCCGAGGCGGCCAGCGCCCGGACCCGTTCCGGGTCGGAGAGCGCGGCGGTGACCGCCGCGAGGATCTCCGCCTTGCGGGTGCCGTGACTGATCCCGATGGCCCGGGCGATCGACTTGAGGTCGTCGGCGGTGCGACCCTCCAGTGCGAGCGCCAGCGGCGGCCCGAGCGCCAGCGGCTTCGGCCAGGCGGAGATCGCGAACGGGGCCAGGGCGCCGTCGTCCTCGAGCAGTCCGAGCTGATCGAGGCGGGACACGGCGGCGCTCACCGCGGCGCGCGCGTCCTCGTCCCGTGCCCCCAGCAACTGCGCCAACGCAGGGGGCTCGAGGTGTCCGCCCATGGCGGCGAGTGCCTCGCAGACCTGCAGCGTCGGCACGTCCAGGCCACGCAGCGCCGCGATCACGGACCAGGGGCTGCCCATTGCGGCGGACAGTTCGGCGAGGTCTCCCGGGTTCACCTCCTGCAGGTCCGGGCGGGCACGGAGAAGGTGTTCCAGACCCTCGACCCCTCGGGCGCGAAGGGACTTCGGCGACGGCATGTCCCCGATCCTCGCGCACTTGCCCGGGATCCCCAATCCGGCGGCGCACCCACCGGGGGTCCGGACGGCCGCTGGCGGGGACCGTCCTGACGCCGCTACAGTGCCACGCATGTTGGCGCACACGACGCTCCGCACCCAGTGGTGGCCCGCCGGTTAGGCGGTCCTCCCCGTCGTGTTCGCACGAGCCGGCCGCCTCGACCGAGGCGGCCTTTCTGCTGTTCGGTGTCCTCGGTCGGGCCCTCACCCTGGAGCCCCCGATGCCCGATCCGTTCCCGTCCGCCGCCCCGAACCCCCAGCCCTCCGCGCTGCTGCGCCGACTGCTCGCCGACCCGAACCCGCCGCCCTTCGCGGTGCTGCGTCGCGCCGACGGACCCGGGGTGGAGGTGCTGGTCGGCGAGGTCGTGGACGCGCCCGATCTCGCCCGGCTGCCGTTGCCCGAGCCGGCTCCGGGGGCACTTCCGGTGCTCGCCCTCGTGCCGTTCCGGCAGGTGAGGGAGCGGGGGTTCCACTGCCGGGATGACGGGACGCCACTGCGCTGCCTCCTCGTCCGCAGCCGCGAGGTGCTCACGTCGGAACAGGCCCTGGACGAGCTGCCGGCGACCGAGGTGGCGGTCCGCGACGCGGCCTTCGACCTCGATGACGACGCCTACGCGGAGGTCGTCAAGCGGGTCGTCGGCCAGGAGATCGGTCGTGGTGAGGGCGCGAACTTCGTCATCCGCCGCGATCTGACCGCGCGCCTGACCGGCCCTCATGCGCAGGCTCCGGCGCGGGCCGCCCTCGAGTTGTTCCGCAGGCTGCTTCGCGACGAGTCGGGCGCCTACTGGACCTTCGTCGTGCACACCCCGGAGCTCACCCTGGTCGGGGCCACCCCTGAGCGGCACGTGAGCGTGGTGGGCGGCGAGGTCGTGATGAACCCGATCAGCGGCACGTATCGCTACCCCGAGGGCGGCCCCACCCGGGAGGACCTGCTGCGTTTCCTCGCCGACCGCAAGGAGACCGAGGAACTCTACATGGTCGTGGACGAGGAGCTCAAGCAGATGAGCGCGGTCTGCGAGCGTGGCGGGCGGGTGCGTGGCCCCTTCCTCAAGCAGATGGGTCATCTCGCGCACACCGAGTACCTGCTCACCGGCAGCACCCGGTGCGACGTCCGGGAGGTCCTCACCCAGACACTCTTCGCCGCCACCGTGACTGGCTCGCCCGTGGAGAACGCCTGCTCCGTGATCGCCCGGCACGAGGCGACCGGACGGGGTTACTACGCCGGGACGGCGGCGCTGCTCGAGCGGGACGCCGACGGCGAGGTGTGCCTGGACTCGCCGATCCTGATCCGGACCGCGGCCCTGCGCCCGGACGGCTCGGTTCGGCTCTCGGTGGGGGCCACGCTGGTGCGGCACAGCGTGCCGGAGAACGAGGTCGCCGAGACCCACGTCAAGGCACGCGGCGTGCTCGCGGCCCTCGGCCTGGGCACTGGCGCAGGAATCGGTCCGAACGCCAGCGTGGGTACCGGAAGGGGTACCGGCGCAGGTACCGGTCTGGACGCCGGCCCGGGCACCGTGCGCGGGGGTGCGCGGGCGGCCGCGGCTCCGCACCCGCGCCTGGACGTACTGGACGGCGTCGCGTCGGCCCTCGCGGTACGCAACGACACCCTTGCCCGGTTCTGGCTGGACCCGCAGGACGACCGCCCCCTACCGGGTCTCGCCGGCCGGAGTGCCCTGGTCGTGGACGCCGAGGACGCCTGGACGACGATGCTCGCGCACATGCTGCGTCGGCTCGGCATGATCGTGACGGTGCGTCGTTGGGACGACCCCGAACTGCCCGGGCAGCAGGGGCCCAGCGTCGACGGGCCCAGGGCCGGCGTGCTCGATGCTGACGCCATCGGGGTCGACGGGACCGGCATGGCGAGGAGCAGTGTCGACGGGACCGACCTGCTCGTCTGTGGTCCGGGTCCCGGTGATCCCCGCGAACCGGACGACCCTCGCATGGCCCGGCTCCGGGCGCTGCTCACCCACCGGGTGCGGGCCCGGCGTCCCCTGCTCGCCGTCTGCCTGAGTCACCAGGTGCTCGCCGGCCTTCTGGGCCTGCCGGTCCGGCCCCTCCCCGCGTCCCAGCAGGGGACCCAGCGCGTGGTGCCGGCCTTCGGACGGGAGGCCCGGGTGGGCTTCTACAACAGTTTCGCCGCCTGGCTCCCCGTGGGTTCCGCCTCGGCCGCGTCGACCCGGGCCGGTGTCCTCCGCGATGCCCTGCCCGGAACGGTGATGCGGGACGGTGCCGGCCCCCGCGAACTGCTGACCGGGGTCCCGCTGCCCGGGGAGGTCGTGGTGTCCCCGGACGAGGTGCGACGCTCGGCCCTGGCCGACGCGGCCGAGGTCTTCCGGATCACCGCCTCGGTGGACCCGGCCACCGGCGAGGTGTTCACCCTGCGCGGACCGGCCTTCGCATCCACCCAGTTCCACCTCGAGTCGGTGCTGTCGACGGACGGCGTGCGCATCCTCGGGGACGTGGCCGCGGCGCTCTTCGCCGGTGAGGGGAACGGCGGCGGCTGCGGTCCCGGGGCGGGGAACGGCGCCTCGGGTGCCAGGTCCGTGGAGGCGGGGTCGTAGGCGAGAAGCTCCGCGGCGGTCGGGGGAGGGGATGCCGGTCGGCGCTCGAGGGCCAGGAAAGCGTTTACACGGAGGAATTGGCATGCTTTCATGCAGGCCTGCTCGGCTCGGGACGCGACGTGTCAGCCGTCGCGGGCAGCCCGAGCCGTGGTGCACGTGGGACGAGGCGACGGACCACGTGCGTTCCGAGGAACCCGGTGGCGGTCTGTCCTGACCTGGGCTGCCCTGCCGGTTCCGCCAGGACCCGACTCGACAGGAGAACACCTTGTTCGGAACACGCAATTCTCCACGCGTCCGGCGTGGCAGAACCCTCGTCGCCGGGGCCGGCACGATCGCCCTGATCTGCCTCGGTGTCGCCCATGCGGGATCGACGCAGGCGGCGGCGTCGTTCTCGGTGAAGTACACGGTGACGTCGCAATGGAGCGGCGGGTTCGTCGCGAACGTGGATGTGACGAACACCGGTAGTGCGGTGAGTTCGTGGACGATCTCCTGGACGTTCCCGGACTCGGCACAGAAGGTGGTCAGCGGCTGGAACGGCACGTTCTCCCAGTCCGGGACGCAGGTCTCGGTCTCGAACGCCTCGTACAACGGGGCGGTGGCTGCCGGAGGGACGGTCTCGTTCGGGTTCAACGGCTCATGCGGGTCGACGAATCCGGTGCCGACGAGCTTCACCGTGAACGGGACCACCACGGGTGGGACCACGGCGACCACGACGGCCTCCACGACGAAGACGTCCACGACGACGAACACCACGTCCACGACCAAGACGTCCACCACGACCAAGACCTCGACGACGTCCTCCTCCTCGGGCGGATCGGCGCCGGGCGTGCACGGGTTCGCCACGGTGAACGGTTCCACGACCGGTGGGTCGGGGGGTTCGACGGTCACCGTCTCGTCGTTGTCGGCGTTCACGACCGCGGCCAGCAGTTCCGGCGCGGAGATCATCAAGGTCAGCGGGATCATCAGCGGCTCCGGGGACGTGAAGGTGGCCTCGAACAAGACGATCCAGGGCGTGGGGTCCAGTTCGGGATTCACCGGGGTGGGGCTGGTGCTCAAGGGCGTCAGCAACGTCATCATCCAGAACCTGAACCTGAGCTACGTGCTGGCCTCCAGCGGGAACGGTGACCAGATCCACATCGAGTCCAGCAACCACATCTGGATCGACCACAACACGTTGCGCAGTGACACCACGCACGGCACGGACTACTACGACGGTCTGATCGACATCACCCACGCCGGTGACTACGTGACCGTGTCCTGGAACTACCT
>CAZOWW010000002.1:0-45062 GCA_964583765.1 uncultured Kineosporiaceae bacterium | reverse complement strand
ACTACCTGCACGACCACATCAAGGCATCGCTGGTCGGCCACAGCGACGACAACGGCTCGGAGGACACCGGCCACCTGCACGTCACCTACGACCACAACTACTGGTACAACATCGACCAGCGGACCCCGAGCCTGCGGTTCGGTACCGGTCACGTCTACAACAACTACTTCGTGAACGGCAGCACGGGTGTGCATTCCCGTGACGGCGCGCAGATGTTGGTGCAGAACAACGTGTGGCGCAATGTCACGACCCCGATCGAGACGACCAAGGACAGCCCGGACGGGTACGTGAACCAGTCGGGTAACGACTTCGGCACCGGGACGAACCTGATCACCCAGACCGGATCGTTCACCACGGCTCCGTACTCGGTGTCCCTGGACGCCACCGGCTCGGTGATCAGCCTGGTCACCGCGGGCGCGGGAGCCGGCAAGATCGGTCTGTGAGGTTCTGCGGGTCCCGGGTCCGTCGCTCCGTGGACGGGCCCGGGACCACCTCGTCCCGGGCCCGCGGATCAGAGGCGGTCCACGGCGGTGACCTGCAGCACCGCCTCGCCGAGCTCGTCGGAGGCGGCCAGGTCGACCTCGGCGCTGATGCCCCAGTCGCGGTCCCCCGCCGGGTCCTCGAAGATCTGGCGGACCCGCCACCGGCCGGGCAGATCCTCGGGCGCCTCGTCGATGATCAGCAACGCGGGACCGCGGGCGTCGGGTCCGGTGCCCAGGTCCTCGTGCTCGGCGAAGTAGCCGTCCATCGCCTCCGCCCAGGCCTGCGCGTCCCAGCCCGCGGCACTGTCGAGCTCGCCCAACTGGTCGAACCGCCGCAGCGAGGCCAACTCGACCCGGCGGAAGAGCGCGTTGCGCACGAGCACCCGGAACGCGCGGAGATTGCCGGTGAGCGCAGGCGGCCGGTCCAGCGCGGCGATGCCCCCGGCCGGGCCGTCCCCGCCGTCCGTGCCCGCGCGCAACTGCTCCCACTCGGCGAGCAGGCTGGAGTCGACCTGACGGATGAGCTCGCCGAGCCACTCGACCAGGTCGGTGAGCTCCTCGGTCTTCGCGTCGTCCGGGACGGTCTGTCGCAGGGCCCGGTACGCGTCGGCGAGGTAGCGCAGCACCATCCCCTCCGCGCGGGCAAGGCCGTAGAAGCCGATGTACTCGGTGAACGTCATCGCCCGCGTCCACAGATCCCGCACGACCGCCTTGGGGCGCAGTTCGTGGTCCGCGACCCAGGGATGTCCCCGGCGGTACATCTCGTAGGCGGCCTCGAGCAGCTCGGCGAGGGGCTGCGGGTGCGTGACCTCCTCGAGGAGGGCCATGCGTTCCTCGTACTCGATGCCCTCGGCCTTCATCGCGGCGACGGCCTCGCCCCGCGCCTTGAACGCCTGGGCCGAGATCACCGCCCGAGGGTTCTCGAGGGTCGCCTCGATCACCGAGACCGCGTCGAGGGCGTACTCGGGGGACTCGACGTCCAGCAGTTCCAGTGCGGCCAGGGCCAGCGGGGACAGCGGCTGGTTGAGGGCGAAGTCCAGCTGCAGGTCCACGGTGAGGCGCACGGTGCGGCCGGTCTCGTCCGGGACGTCGAGCCGCTCGACGACGCCCGCGGCGAGCAGCGCCCGGTAGATGGCGATCGCGCGGCGGATGTGCCCCAGCTGGGCCGCCCGCGGCTCGTGGTTGTCCGTGAGCAGGTGTCGCATCGCGGTGAACGCGTCGCCGGGCCGCGCGATGACGTTCAGCAACATGGCGTGCGTGACCTGGAAACTGGAGGTCAGGGGCTCGGGGTCGGCCGCGACGAGCCGGTCGAAGGTGGCCCTGCTCCACGAGACGCTGCCCTCGGGTGGCTTCTTGCGCACCACCCGCCGGCGCTTGCGCGGGTCGTCCCCGGCCTTGGCCAGCGCCCGCTCGTTCTCGATCTCGTGCTCGGGCGCCTGGACCACCACCGTGCCCGCGGTGTCGAATCCGGCCCGCCCGGCCCGTCCGGCGATCTGGTGGAACTCCCGGGCACGCAGCTGACGGTTGCGGGTGCCGTCGTACTTGCCCAGCGCGGTCAGCAGCACCGTGCGGATCGGCACGTTGATGCCCACGCCGAGGGTGTCCGTGCCGCAGATGACCTTGAGCAGGCCCGCCTGGGCGAGCTGCTCCACGAGCCGCCGGTACCGCGGGAGCATCCCGGCGTGGTGCACCCCGATCCCGTGGCGCACCAGCCGGGAGAGCGTGCGTCCGAAGCCCGCGGTGAACCGGAACCGGCCGATCGCCTCGGCGATGGCGTCCCGCTCCGCCCGGCTCGCCACGTTGACGCTGGTCAGGGCCTGGGCCCGCTCCAGCGCGGCGGCCTGGGTGAAGTGCACCACGTAGACCGGGGCCTGGCGGGTGTAGAGCAGCTCCTCGAGGGTCTCGTGCAGGGGGGTCATCGCGTACGAGAAGGAGAGCGGCACCGGGCGGTCGGCCGAGGTGATCACCGCGGTGGGGCGGCCCGTGCGGCGGACGAGGTCGTCCCGGAACCGGGTGACGTCCCCCAGGGTGGCCGACATCAGCAGGAACTGGGTCCGGGGCAGCTCCAGCAGCGGCACCTGCCAGGCCCAGCCGCGGTCCGGTTCGGCGTAGAAGTGGAACTCGTCCATGACGACCTGACCGACGTCCGCGTGAGCGCCCATCCGCAGGGCCAGATTGGCCAGCACCTCGGCGGTGCAGCAGATGATCGGCGCGTCCGCGTTCACGCTGGCGTCGCCGGTCATCATGCCGACGAGATCGGGGCCGAAGACCTCGCAGAGCGCGAAGAACTTCTCCGAGACCAGGGCCTTGATCGGGGCCGTGTAGAAGGTGCGTTCGCCGCGGGCCAGGGCGGCGGCGTGCGCGGCCACCGCGACCAGGCTCTTTCCGGAGCCCGTGGGGGTGTTGAGGATGACGTTGGCGCCGGTCGCCAGCTCCAGCGCGGCCTCGTCCTGGTGCGGGTAGAGCGAGATCCCTCGCTCGGCCACCCAGGTGCCGAACGCCTCGTAGACGGCATCGGGATCGGCGGGGGAGCCGGGGCGCGGGGCCGACAGGTCGGCGAGGCTGGACACCGTGGTCAGCATGCCAGGTCCGGTTCCCGGACGGGCGCCACGGTCGGAGCAGGCGGGTCAACGGCCGCGCCAATATCAGGTGAACAGTAGGTGTCCTGGTAGCGCAGGAGGCTCAAACCCGGGAAGCGGACCCGTACCTTCGCTGTGGCACCGAGCCGGCCCAGGTACCGGCCGCTGCCGGACAGGAGACGCGAGCACTCATGGGTTCGGGGACGCTTCTACTCGGCACGGTCATCGTGACCGCCCTCGTCTTCGACTTCACCAACGGTTTCCACGACACCGCGAACGCCATGGCCGCCTCGATCAGCACCGGGGCCCTGCGTCCGCGGGTGGCGGTGACCATCTCGGCTCTGCTGAACTTCGTCGGCGCCTTCCTCTCGCTGTCGGTGGCGGCCACCATCGCCAAGGGCATCGTCGATCCGGGATCGATCACGTTGACCGTGGTCTTCGCCGGGCTGATCGGCGGTGTCACCTGGAACCTGGTGACCTGGTTCTTCGGGATCCCCTCCAGTTCCTCGCACGCCTTGATCGGCGGCGTGGTCGGGGCCACCCTCGTGGCCTCGGGGAGTCACGCCGTCCACTCGGACGGGCTCATCTCCAAGGTCGTCATCCCCGCGGTGCTCGCACCGCTGACCGCCGGCCTGATCGCGACGGTCGGCACCTTCTCGGCCTACCGGATCACCCGGCGGATGCGCGCCACCGACCGTGACCGCGGGTACAAAGTGGGGCAGGTGGGCTCGGCCTGCCTGGTCTCCCTCGCACACGGCACGAACGACGCCCAGAAGACGATGGGAATCATCACGCTGGCCCTGATCACCAACGGATCCCTGCACAAGAGCGCCACCACGCCCACCTGGGTCATCGTCGCCTGTGCCGTCGCCATCGCCTCGGGCACCTACCTGGGCGGCTGGCGGATCATCCGCACGGTCGGCAAGGGCCTGGTCGACATCGCGCCGACCCAGGGCTTCACCGCCGACTCCACCTCGGCCTCGGTGATCCTGGCCTCGACCCACTTCGGTTTCCCGCTGTCCACGACCCACGTCTGCAGCGGCTCGGTGATGGGCACCGGGGTCGGCCGCCCCGGCGCGGCGGTCCGCTGGTCGGTGGCTCGTCGGTTGCTCACCGCCTGGGTGCTCACCCTGCCGGGTGCCGCGCTCGTCGGTTGTGTCGCCTGGCTGGGTGCCCACGCGATCGGTGGGGCCACCGGTGCCCTGGTGATCGGCGGCCTGGTGGCCGGCTTCTCCGCGGTGCTGTTCGTGCTCTCCCGCAAGGCTCCGGTGACCTCCGACAATGTCACCGCCCGGTGGACCGGTTCGCTGGTGCCCGCCGACCAGGTCGTGGACGTCGCGGGTGCCGGCTTCGGCGGCGAGCCGGAGCCCGACGGGCGGATCGCTCTCGCCGGCGTGGGCGCAGGAGGCGCTGCCGAGCGCGCGCCGCGGGTCGCGGCCGCCCACGGGGGCCACGCCGTGCATCTGCCGCACACCGTCCACCCGGGGCACCCTGGGCACGGCCCTCACCCGGACCACCCGACCCACCCGGCACAGCCCGCCGGCACGAACCTCTAGGGGACGGCCATGAGTCTGATCAACTGGGACGCGCTCGTCCAGGTGCTCATCGCGGCCGTGATCGCCGGGCTCGGCGGCGTGGTGGCGTTCTCGGCGGGCCTGCTCTCCCTCTCCTTCGCCCGGGGCGGAGAAGGGGGAGAGGGCGCGGGGGACATCGTGACCGGGAGCCGCCGTCGCACGATCGGTGTCGGCACCGCGGTGCTCTGCTTCGCCGCCGTGGCCGTGGGCATCGGGCTCGGCCTGCACGCCATCATCGCCAAGTAGCCGTCCGCCGGCCGCCTGACCCCGGTCGACCCGCACGTCCCACTGGCCGGTCCCGAGGGACCGGCCAGTTCTCGTGGGGAGTGCTCAGTCCTCGTCGGGTCCGGGTGCCGGGAAGCCGCCGAGCTCGCGCCGGACGACGTCCCAGAGCTGCCGGTAGGCCAGGGTCGCCGCGCTGCGGGGGTCGGAGACGGGCACGGGCAGGCGCAGCTCCGCCATCCGTTCCACGACGGTGAGCGCGGGAACGACGACCTCGCAGACGTCGTCCCGTTCCTTCGGCAGCGACTCGACGAGTTCGCGGTGGAGGCGCTTGCGCCGGTCCACCAGGGACAGGAAGCCGAGCACCCGGGGACGCCGCCCCCTGCCGGTGGTACCCGTTCCCTTGCCGGCGGTGCCCGCGAGGAACATCGCGAGCTGGTCCAGGGTGCGTACGGACAGCACCGCCGGCACGACCGGGACGAGCAGCAGGTCGGCGGCCTCGACGACCCCCTCGGAGACGAGGGACAGATTGGGCGGGCAGTCGAGGACGACGAGGTCGTAGTCCTTGCGGAGCGGCTGCAGCAGTTGGCGTAACCGGCGTGTCGGGTGCTTCACGCCGTCGAGCTCCAGGTCGAGATGACGCAGGCTGAAGTCGGCCGGCATCAGGTCGAGCCCTTCGAAGTCCGTCTCCTTGATCACTTCGTCGAGGCCCAGTCGGCCTTGCACGAGCGCCCGGCCACCCCCACGTACCCGGGGACGCACCCGGAACAGGAAGGTCGCCGAACCCTGGGGGTCGAGGTCCCACAACAGGGTCCGCAGGCCGTCCTGCGCGGCGAGGTAGGCCAGGTTGACTGCGGCGGAGGTCTTCCCGACCCCACCCTTGATCGCGTACGTGGCGAGTACCTTCACTGCGGGCTCCCGCTCCTCTCCCGGGGCGGCTGGGCGAACCGCCGGATCGCGTCTCGCGCCCGTGGCGCGGCGAACTGCGTGAAGACCTCACCGAAGCGGTCCCGTGCGGCGTGCTGGTCCTCGGCAAGCGCCCCCGCCAACTCGCCGAGGGCGAGCACCGTCGCGGTGTTCGCCACGGCGGCGGCGAAGTCGCGCAGGGCCAGGCGCTGCACCTCCGTGTCCTGGAAGGTGCCCAGGCAGTCCTGGAGCGCCTTCAGGCGGCGCACCGCCCCGCGCAGCTCACCGGCGGCCTCCGTATCGTCCGCGAGGAGGGACCCGAAGATCTCCAGCAGGTAGCGGAGTTCCTTGGCACGTTTGCGCACGGTGTGCAGATCGGTCGCGGGGGAGTCCTCGGTGATCGCCGCTCCCAGGCGCAGCACCCGGCGGTGGACCCGGGCGATGCGCCGGGCCGCGAGCGCGTCCACCGTGGTGGCGCCCGGGTCGGTGCTCCCGGTGGTGAGCAGCGAGGTCAGGGCGGCCCGCCACCGGTCCCGGAACTCGTCGCACCGGGCAGAGGTCAGGGCCTGCACGAGGGCGGTCTGTTCGGCGGCCCGGCACCGGCGCAGGTGGTCGGCGAACGCCTCCAGGTCCTCGGTGCGGGCGGCGACGAGCCGGCGGGCGAGCACGGGGATGTCGAGCAGGTGGACGTCGAGATCCCTGGTCGGGGTGGTCCGGTCACCGAGCCAGCGGAGCTCTCCGGAGGCCCAGACCACGAGGTCGGCGGGGAGGACCTCGCCGAGCAACTTGAGGGTGGAGCGGCCGCGGCGCACGGCCACGCGCAGGTCGTGGAGGAACTCGGGGTCCACGTCGGCGAGGGTGCCGGGCAGGGCGTCCTCGGCCTGGTCGAGGAAGTGGCGGAGCATCCGCGCCACGCCCTCGGTGGCCGGCTGGTCCGGGCGCAGCCGGGGCGGTGCGGCTGGTTCCCCGGGGGTCCAGGGTGGCGTCCACGGGGAGCCGGCGAGCGGCACCAGTCCGGCGCGGCGGAGCGTGCGGGCAGCCGTCCGGGCCTCCCGGAGGTAACCGCGCAGCGGCGTCAGCTGCACGCTGCCCGGCAGTCGGTCGTCGGGCAACTCGCCCGGCGGGCGGCCGGCCGGTTCCTCGCTCGCCGGCCGGCCGGCGAGCTGCTCGGGGACGGTGAGCCGCGCCGTGCGACCGGGGTGCGGCGGCTGGACGGCGAACCGGGCCACGATCTTGCCCTCGGCGTCACGCAGCCGGCCCGAGGTGTGCTCCAGGAGTTCCTCGTACCTGGGCAGCAGGGCGCGGATCGAGACGATCCGGGCCAGCCGTTCCCGCAGGGGCGAGGGGAGATCGCCCAGAGTGATCGCGGGGCCGGACGACAGCTCGAGCGGGCGCACCGCGACCACCGACGAGGTGCCGGAGGGCCCGCCGTCGGCCGAGGGGCGGCCGTTGAGCGGACGTGGCGGCACCGAGGGTGGGTCCGGGGTGTTGCGCCCGCGAAGATCGAACCAGGCGAGGTCCCCGCACCGTCCGTAGCCCAGGAGGAGGTCCGCCCGGTACAGCCGGTGATCGGCGGTGTCCAGCCAGATGAGCTGAACGGGCTGGTCGGGGTCGGCATCCACCGTGAAGGCGGTCTCCAGGCAGGCCGTGATAGCGCTCACATCCCGTTCGTCCGCGCGCGGGACGGCGAGGACGATCGGTGCACCGCCCATGGAGTCCTCCAGCGCTCGGCGGTGGGGGTCGCGAGGGGATCGCGAGGTTCCCCAATCATGGTGCCCGATTCGGGGAGTCGCGCAGCGACATGCTGTCAATTCGGTGAACTCCGGGTGAAGGAGGCACAACATCTACCCGATCGCGGAGTGACCGTGGCGTGGCGTTGTCTCGCCGATGCGGAACGCGACCGCCCGGAGCCTGGGGGGAGTCCCCGCACGAACGCCGCCCGAGGCACCCGCGTCGAACCGCCTACGTGCCCGTACCGGACCGCCAACGTGCCTGTGCCGCTCGGCACCGGTGCGCGCGTCATCCGCCCGATGTGCGAGGCTGATCGGCGGCAGGTCGCCCGGCGGCCTGCGTGCGACAGGACCTGCGACGGCCTGTGCGTGTGCGGTACCCAGGAGGTCGGCATGGCCGAGGAAGACGCGTCCGGCACGACCGGTCGCGAGGACGACGTCCGGCGCAAGTTCCGCGAGGCACTGGAGCGCAAGCGCGGCCAGGAGTCCGGGAAGGCGGCCGAGGGGGAGAACCGCGAGGGCTCGCGGATCCACGGTGCCCACGGGCCGGAAGCCAGCCGCCGCAACTTCCGCCGCAAGAGCGGCTGAACAGGCGGCAGCCCCGCGGGGGCGGACGCGGATCGTGGACGCTGAGCCCTTCGCCACCGAGCCGTCGGAGAGCGGGCTCCTGACGCTCGCCCGCAGCTGTGCCCCGGATCTGGCCGGCCGTGGGACCGTCGAGGTGCTGTCCTGGTCACGGGGGCCGGGCGGGTCCCTCGTGTGCGCGGTCGGTGCCGTCGTGGTCAAGGTTCATCGGCTCGGAACGCAGGGGCAGCTCCTCGCCCTGCGCCTGCGCCTGGCGCGGCACCCCCTGCTGGCACCGGTCCTGTTGACGCCGGTGAGCCCCGAGCCGTGGGAACTGGACGGCCGCTGGGTGTCCTTCTGGCCGCGGGCCCTCCCGGTCCGGCCGGAGGCACGGACGGCTCCGTGGGGTGAGGCCGCACGCCTGCTGGCAGCCCTGCACCGGATTCCGGTGAGCCGGCTGTCCGAGGACCTACTGCCCGTGGGCTCGCTGTGCGAGGGGCCGTGGCCCGAGGCCGGGCATCTCGCCGGCCTGGACCGCGCTCTCGATGCTCTGTCGGGCGCGGAGTTCGACCCGGAGGTCCAGGCGGTGGTCAGGGCTCGGCAGGGATTGTCCCCCGAGCCATCCAGGGGCAGGTCTTCGCCGGAAGAGGTCCTCGTCCACGGTGACTGGCACTTCGGCCAGCTCCTGCACACCCAGGCCGGGTGGCGACTCGGCGACGTCGACGATCTGGGTCGCGGGGATCCGTGGTGGGACCTGGGCCGGGTGGCGGCCTTCGAGGCGATCGGCGTGCTGACAGCGGGCACCCTCGCGTCCTTCCTGCGGGAGTACCACGAGGCGGGCGGCCCCCTGGACTGGCCGGCGGATCCCGCGACCGCGACGCGACTGGACGAGGCCGCCCGGGCTCATGTGGTGCGGGCCGCGGCGACCGGGCTGGCGGCCTCGCGTGCCTCGAACGGACCACTCGACCCGGTCACGGCCGAACTCGTGGACGCTTGCCGGCGCATGGCCTGCCGGTGAGGTGAGGCCCGGCCGCCGGGCGAGGCACGGCTGCGAGCGTGCCCCGGGGCGCGGCTCCGGCGACGCGAGTCGGGGGACACCTCGGTCCGGTGGTGGGACCCACGTCACAGGTCGCTGCTGCCTCGCCTCGTGGGACCGGGGAGGAACGTGGGCGAGACTGATCTGATGCAGGAACCATCGGGAACCGTCCTTCACTGTCCCAAGTGCCCCGGAACCATGCGCACCTATCAGCGCAACGGTGTGCAGGTCGAACAGTGCGACAGCTGCCGGGGGATCTTCCTCGACTTCGGTGAGCTGGAGGCACTGACCCGTCTCGAGGGCCAGGGCCCCGTCGTCCCGCAGGCTCCGGGGGGATATCCCCAGGCGCCCGTGGCCTACCCGCCCGCGCCCCCGGCGGCCTACCCGCCGCCGCAGTACGCCCAGCCCGCCCCGTACCCGCAGGGTCAGTACCCACAGGGGCAGTACCCGCAGGGGCAGGGTCAATACCCGCAGGGTGGGTACCAGCCCGGATGGGGTGGGCACGGCCACCACTACGAAGAGCGTCACCGCAAGCAGGGGTTCGGCCGGCTGTTCTTCTCCTCCTGATCCTGCCTGATCCTGCCGTGCTCGTTCTGAGCGGGTCGGTCCGGTTCTGTTGATCTCGGTGTGCCCGGTTGATCGGGGCCTGCCGGCTGCCGGTGGGCCGGGGCGCGGACCGGGGCTGCGTCGGAAAGACTGGTGCCCGAGCACGGCGGGATCCGGCGTTGACAGAAGGAACAGGAGCACCGGTGCCAGGGACGAACGAGCCGCGGACGGTGGTCGTGGTCGGCGGGGGCATCAGCGGCCTCGCCACCGCGTACCGACTGCACCGGGGGCCTGCCGGATCCGAAGGCCCTGCCAGGTCCGAAGGTTCTGCCGGGGCTGAAGGAACTCCCGGGCCTGGGGGCTCTGCCGGGCTTGAGGGCTCTGCCGGGCTTGAGGGCTCTGCCGGCTCGGAGGCGTCGGTCCGCGTCGTCCTCCTGGAGGCGGCGGAACGTCTGGGCGGCAAGGTGGCCACCGCCGAGGTCGCCGGTCTGCGGGTGGACGTGGGGCCGGACGCCCTGCTGGCGCGTTCGCCGTTGGTGCGTGCCCTGCTGGTCGAGCTGGGGCTCGCCACGCACGTGCAACGGGCCGAGCCGCTGGGGGCCTACGTGTGGACGCGGGGTGTCCTGCGCCGGCTGCCTCCCGGGTCGCTGTTCGGCGTGCCCGAACGGTTGTTGCCCCTGCTGCGCTCGGGCTTGCTCGGTCCGTGGGGAACCCTTCGGGCGGCCGCGGATCTCGTGCTGCCGCGGCTGCGCACCGGTCCGGATCCCTCGATCGCCGAGCTGCTGCGGCCACGCTTCGGCCGTCCCGTCTTCGACCGGTTGATCGATCCGATGCTCGGCGGGGTGCACGCGGGCCGGGCCGAGGCGCTCAGTGCGCGCAGTGCCGTGCCGGAGGTGCATGCACTCGTCTCGCGTCACCGCAGCGCCTACCTCGCCCTGCGGCAACGCCGCGCAGGTTCCGCCGGAGGTGGCGCTCGCCCGGGGGGGAATGCCGGACCAGGTCCCAACCCCGAGGGTTCTCCCGGGTCTGGTCACCATCTTGTCCCCGGGGGCCCAGCAGCCGGGACGCTGCCCGCCGACCTCGGTCTGGTCACCCTCGACGGTGGTCTCGGCGAGCTGACCGCGGCCCTGCATCGTGGCCTGGCGGGTGCCGACGTCCGCACCGGGACCGTCGTGCGCGGCCTCCACCGCTCGGGCGCCGGATACCGGCTCACCCTGGAGAACGGGAACACGATCGACGCGGACGCCGTCGTGCTGGCCACCCCTGCCGCGGTGAGCGCCGACCTGCTGCGCGCGCTCAGCCCGGCCGCGGCCGCCGCCCTGGACGGCATTCCCACCGTGGGGGTGGCGACCGTGACCATGGCCTTCCCCCGGAGTGCCGTGGCCCGTCCCCTCGACGCCACCGGGTTCCTCGTGCCGCCGGCCGAGGGACGATTCCTCGTCGGGTGCAGCTGGCTGACCCAGAAGTGGCCCTACCTGCACCGGGACGACCTGGTCGTGCTGCGCTGCATGGTCGGTCGCCACGGCGACCAGCGCTGGTCCGAGCTGGACGACGCCACGCTCGTCGCGCGGGTGCGGGCCGAGTTGGCGGAGGCGCTCGGCGGGCTGCAGGGCGAGCCTCGACAGGTGCGTATCGCCCGCTGGCCCCGTGCCATGCCGCAGTACACCGTCGGGCACGCGGACCGGCTCGCCGCCCTGGACGTCGCGCTCGCCGCGATCCCGGGGATCATCGCCACCGGCGCCGCCTATCGCGGAGTCGGCCTGTCCGGATGCCTCGTCCAGGCCGAGGCCTGTGCCCAGGTGGTGCGCGGACACCTCGACGCGCCACCCCCGCCCGGCCGGGCCCTGCCGGTGACGGTGGCGTCCGCGTCGGTGCAGGCGCGGTCATGACCGGCGGGGCGCCGGCAGGTCACCCCGGAGTCCACGGGGCACCGTCCGGACGCACGCCGGACTTCGACCGGCGGCCGATGCTGGTCTTCTGGGAGGTCACCCGGGCCTGCGAACTGGCCTGCCGGCACTGCCGGGCCAGCGCGACGCCGGGAGCGCTCCCGGGGGAGCTGAGCACCGTGGAGGGGCTGGACCTGATCGACCAGGTGGCCGGGTTCGGGCGTCCGTCCCCGATCCTGGTGCTCACCGGCGGCGACTGCCTGCTCCGGCCCGACCTGTTCGACCTGGTGGCCGCGGCGACCGAGCGGGGGATCCCGACGGCGCTGTCGCCCTCGGTCACGCCCGCCCTGACCCCGCAGGCCGTGGCGCGGATCGCCGCCAGCGGGGTGCGCGCGGTGTCGATCAGCCTGGACGGCGCCTGCGCCGCCACGCACGAGGGGGTCCGGGGCATCGAGGGGCACTTCCCGCGGACTCTCGAGGCGATCCGGGCCCTGGTGGCGGCAGGGCTCACCGTGCAGGTCAACACCACGGTGATGCACCGCAACCGGGAGGAGCTCGCGGACGTCGCCGCGCTCGTGGCCGCCACGGGCGCGCACATCTGGGAGGTGTTCTTCCTCGTGCACGTCGGCCGCGGCTCCACCGCGGATGCACTGAGTCCCGCCGAACACGAGGACGTCTGCCACTTCCTGTTCGACGCCGCCCACCACGGTTTCGTGGTGCGCACCGTGGAGGCCCCGTTCTTCCGCCGCGTGGTCGCCGAGCGGCGGGACGGCGCCGTGCCCCCGAGCTCCGCTTACTACGGCCGCCTCGCCGGTCGGCTCACCGAACTCCTCGGGCCGCCGGGGGCGCGTCCGAGTGCGCACACCGCGGCCACCCGGGACGGCAAGGGCATCGTGTTCGTCGCGCACGACGGCGAGGTCTACCCGGCAGGGTTCCTGCCGCTGCCCCTGGGGAGTGTCCGCGAGCGGCCGCTGGCCGAGCTCTACCGGGACGACCCCCGGCTGCGGGACATCCGGGCGGCCCGCTTCGGCGGGCGGTGCGGGCGCTGCCGGTACGCGGACCTGTGCGGTGGTTCCCGTGCCCGGGCCTATGCAGCCACCGGTGACGTGCTGGCGGAGGACCCGGCCTGCGCCTTCCAACCGGACGGGGATTCGGCCCGTGCGCGCGGGGTGGGCTCCGAGCCGTCACCGCTCACCGGGAGCCGGCCTCCCGCCGGTCTGCCCTGACCACCCTGACTCGACCGGTCCGCCCGGACCAGCCGGGCCGGAACTGGCGGTGTCGCCGATCGGCTGGGGTCAACGACTGGCGAGCCGATGCTCGGAACCATGCGCGGGCAGGTCGGGCCCGGATCCGACCGTCGTCGACCTGTCTTCCATCGCCGAGTGGGCGAGGCAATTCCGACCAAGGTTTTTCGCGGCATAGACGAGACCGTCAGCGCGATCAACAAGAGACCAGACGACCGTCTCCGTGTCACCGGAGAATGATCGGTGATCGATCCAGGTGGCGCCCAGACTGATGGTGACCGCCACGTCCTCCAGGTCCTGGGCCACCTTCTCCCGGATTCTTTCCCCGAAGGCGGGTGCGTCGGATCCCTGGAGTGCAAGCATGATCAGGAACTCCTCGCCGCCCAACCGGGCCACGACGTCCCCGGGCCGGGTCGATGCCCTCAGGGTCTCGCCGACGCGTTGAAGCACGGTGTCCCCGGTGGCGTGGCCGAGTCTGTCGTTGACGCGTTTGAAATGATCGAGATCGCCCATCACCACGACCACCTCGAGTCCCTCGGCCTGTGCGGTTCTGATCACCTCGGGGGCCGCTTCTGTGAGACCTCGCCGGTTCGCCAGGCCGGTGAGCGGATCTGTTGACGCCGCCAGTGACTCGCGAGCCAGAGATGCCTCCAGTTGGGCTCGCATGATGAGGAGGCCAACGGCCGGGACGATGCCGGCCGCCACGACACACGCCGTGTGTATGGCCAGAATCGGAAAAGGGTCGTGGCCGAGCCACATCAGGACGCTCGAACTCGCCGTGATGACGATCGCCTGCGCCACGACGTGGCGCCAGGATTGGAACAAGGCCATGAACATGGTCGGCAGCGCGAAGAGCACAGCTCCCACCCGCGCGGATCCATGATCGGTAAGACTGGCGAGCGAGATCACGATGAAGGCGTCGGTCCCGTACACCTCACCATGGACTATCCACGGTGAATCCGGTCGAACAGCGACCGAGAAGACGAACAGCAACAATGTGGCCACAGTGATGCCGGTGAAGCAGAAATTCCACCACCCCGACCTCACGTACCCCGGGATCAGCAGGGACACCACGCACAGCAGGTGGCCGGCCAGAATGAACCCGGCGCCGACCCGCCAACGTAGGCTCCGTCGCGGCTCCCGCGTCAACCTCACTGCTCCGTCATCGGCAATTGTGCCGCCGCACTCAAGATCGCCCAAGCGGTCGGCGCCGTTCGCCTTCGTGGCCGACCAAGCCGGGGAGGCCGTGGCGACCCCCGCACGCGGACCTGTCGACGGACCCCGTTCCGGAAACCGGCCGGTCCTGTCGGGCCGGGCCTGCGGCGGTCGGCGAGGGTAAGTCGGTAACAATATGAAGATGGATGATTACGCGGCGCACCTTCGTGCTGAGCCACTTCGCAGTGGGCATCCTGACGGCGGCCCGCCGCGCGCCGGACGACCCCTCGTCGGGGGACTTCACCCGGGAACATCAGCCCGGCCGTCGAGCGCTGCCCCCGTCCCTCCGGTGATCCGCTCCTGGGCGACCCGCACAGCCCGTGCGATCCGCGCCACTCGCACGACGCACCGGGTTCGTGGACCCCTGCCTGCCGCGGCCGCGTTGCTGCTGGCCGCCACCGGACTGGTGGGCCTGCTGGGTTCGGGTGTGGCGACGGCGGCAGGCCCGAGTCCCACGGTCCTGCCCGGTCCGACGCTGCCCGGGCAGGTGCCCCTGCCCCAGGGCGTCGGGCAGTTGTGGGCCCGGTCGTTGTCGGCGCACGACCAGGTTCTCGTCGTCAGCGGGCCGGACCTCCACAGCATCACCGTGACGGCCACGGCCTGGGAGCGCACGGGCACGGGCTGGCAGTCCGTGGGCACGTGGGCGGGCAACTCGGCCAAGGGTGGCTGGGGCAAGACCCGGCGCAACGACCACCGATCCCCGGTCGGCATGTACGGCCTCACCGCGGCCGGGGGCTACTTCCCCGATCCCGGTACCCGGCTGCCGTACCAGCACGACACCCGGCTCTACGCGCTCCGCTCGCACGGTGTGCGCACCTTCAGCTACGTCGTCGCCATCGACTACAAACGGATCCCGGGGACGCCGCCGATGTCGCCGATCTTCCCGCTCGGTTGGAACAAGGGGGGCCACGTCTGGGTCCACGAGGTGCACAACGGCACGCCCACGGACGGCTGCGTGGTGCTGCCGCGACCGGCCCTGCTCACCCTGCTGCACTGGCTCGACCCGACCCGGCACCCGGTGATCCTGATGGGCCCGCAGGCGGTGCTGGCCCGGATGCGCTGAGGTCCTGATCCCGGCCGGACCTGCTGTCGTGCGGGTCCGGCCGTCCGGTCAGCGGCGCAGATCGGGCCCGGAGAACGGCGGGCGGTCGTCCAGGCGCAGTGACGCCCGTCCCGCGAGCCGCCACAGCCGTGCGACGGCATCCCGGTCCTCCTCGGCCACGAGATTGCCCATGACGCGCAGCGCGACCTTCATCACCGGGCGTACCCGCATGCCCAGGGGGCCGAGCGCGGGGAGCAGCCCCGGCACGGTGAGCAGGCCGGCGAGGCGGCGCGCGATCGAGAACGCCTCGCCGTACTCGGCTCGCAGGGTCGCCGGCCAGGCCCGGTCCAGGTGGGGCTCGGCGACCGAGAGCAGCTGGGCCGCGAGCCGTCCGGTCTCCAGCCCGTAGTCGATGCCCTCACCGTTCAGCGGGTTCACGCAGCCCGCGGCGTCCCCCACGAGCAGCCAGTTGGGTCCGGCCACGCCGCTGACCGCCCCGCCCATCGGGAGCAGGGCCGAGGAGACCGCCCGCGGGGCCCCGTCGAGCCGCCAGTCCTCGGCACGCGCGTCGGCGTAGTGGGCCAGGAGGGACCGTAGATTGATCCCGGCCGGTCGGCGGTTCGTGGCGAGGGTGCCCACCCCCAGGTTGACTTCCCCGTCCCCGAGCGGGAACACCCAGCCGTAGCCCGAGAGCAGGGCTCCGTCGGTCCCGCGGAGCTCCAGGTGCGAGGAGATCCAGGGGTCGTCGTGCCGCGCGGACTTCACGTAGCCCCGGGCCGCCACGCCGTAGGCGGTGTCCCGGTGCCAGCGGCGTCCCAGCAGCCGGCCGAGCGGGGAACGGGCACCGTCGGCGACCACCAGCCGCCGGCAGGCGATGGTGTGCCGGCCCTGGTGGAGCTGGAAGGTCACTGCCTGCACGGGGGCGGCGAGCCCGGTGCCGTCCCGCACCACGTCGACGGCGCGTGCACCCTCCATCGCGATGGCCCCGCGCGCCATGGCCTCGGCCTGCACCATCGCGTCCAGCTCGAACCGGGGCATCGCACCGCCCCGCGCCGGGAACGCACCGGTCGGCCAGGGCAGGTACAGCTCCTGCCCGAACCCGCAGGCCCGCAGGCCCCAGTTGGGGGCCCGGTCCGCGATCCAGTGCCCGAGCCCCAGACGCATGAGCTCGGCGACGGCTCGGGGAGTCAGCCCGTCCCCGCAGGTCTTGTCCCGGGGGAAGATCGCCGCGTCCGCCAGCACCACGTCCAGTCCCGCCGTGGCGGCCCAGGCCGCCGCCGCCGACCCGGCCGGTCCGGCTCCGACGACCAGGACGTCCGTGACGGTGGGCAGGCTCGGCATGAGGCCAGTCTGCTGGGCGGCGGTCGGGTGCGCCACAACCGGCCGCCTCGAACGGGCGTGCCGATGGTCACCACCTGCTGCGGGCCTGCGCCGTTCGGGTGAGGTGATCGGGCCGAGCAGGGGAGATCGTCAGAGCGGGGCGGTGCAGAACCGGTCGGGATCGGAGCAGCACGGCCGCCGACCGATGAGCCAGTCGTCGTGCCAGCGTTCGAACTGGTCACCCGGCAACGGGCGGCTGAACAGATAGCCCTGCGCCCGCTCCACCCCGAGCTGGGTGAGCAACCGCGCCACCTCGACGGTCTCGATCCCCTCGGCGATCACGCGGAGCTCCAGCTCCCGGGCCAGGGTGATGACCGAGCGGATGATGGCGGCGTCCCGGGGATCCTCGCAGACCGACCGGACGAAGGTACGGTCGATCTTCAGGGTCTGCACGGGGAGTTCCTTGAGTCGCCCCAGCGAGGAGTACCCGGTGCCGAAGTCGTCGACGGCGATCCGCGGGCCCCACGCCTGGATCCGGCGCAGTGCGGCCACCGAGGCACTGCCCACCAGGGTCGACTCGGTCACCTCGATCCGCAGCCGGTCGGCGGGCAGGCCCGAGGCCTCCACCAGGTGGCGCAGGTGGTCGACGTAGTCCGGGGAGATCAACAGGGACGGCGAGAGGTTGACACCGACGGCGAGGTCTCGCCCCTGCCGGTGCCAGATGGCGCTCTGCCGCAGCGAGGCGGTCAGGACGGCGTCGGTGAGGTCGCCGATCAGGCCGCTCTGCTCGGCCAGGGTGACGAACTCGATCGGGGACTGCGGCCCGCGCTCGGCATGGGTCCACCGCGCGAGCGCCTCGAAGCTCCGCACCCGGTGCGTCGCCAGGTGGACGATGGGCTGGTAGGCCACGGTGATCTGGCCGCGGTCGATGGCCTCCCGCAGGTCGGCGACCCGGTTCAGGCGCATGCCGGGATCGATGTCCAGGTCCCGGTCGTAGAGGGCGATCAGGCACCGGTCGCTCTTCGCCCGGTGCATGGCGACGTCCACCTGCATGAGCAGCCGGTGGACGACCGGGTCGCCCTCGAGCTCGGGGTCCTGGGGGTCCGCGGGCCTCCGGGCGGCCGTGGGGACGGCGATCCCCAGTGCGGCCGCGAGGTCTTCCGCGGGTGTCCGGTCGGTCCGCGGGTCGTGCACCGCGACACCGATGCTGACCCCGAGCGACACCGGGCCCGCAGGGGACTCGAAGGGCTCGCGCAGGAGCAGGGAGATGTCCCGGGCGAAGGCCACCGCGTCCGCGGCCTCACCGGTGTCCTGGAGCACGACGGCGAACTCGTCGCCCCCCATCCGCGCGAGGCCGGCGAGATCCCCGACCCGCTGGCGCAGCCGACGGGCGACCTGGCGCAGCACGGCGTCACCGGTCGCATGGCCCTGGGAGTCGTTGACGTCCCGGAAATTGTCCAGGTCGAGGAGCAGCAGCACGAGGCGTCGCCCGGCACGTCGGGCCTGGTGGAGCGCGTCGGCCAACTGCTCGCGGAACAGTTCCCGGTTGGGCAGCCCGGTCAGCGCGTCGTGGGACGCCCGGTGACGGGTCTCCTGCTCGGCGCGACAGCGCGCCTCCGCCGCGGCGATGACGCTGCCCACCCCGCGCAGGAAGTGGAGATCGTCCTCGTCGAACCGGCCCGCCTGGGTGGAGTGCGCGATGAGCACTCCCCAGGGCCCGCGGGCGGTCATGACGGTCACGTTCGCGGCACTGCGCAGGCCCAGCCCGCGCATGAGCCCCTGCAGCTGCGGCGGGAACTCGTGGGTGTCCGAGACCACGTTGTGACCGTGGCCGTGGAGGATGCTCATCCCCGGCGATCCCTCGCCGTTGAAGGGCCGGGTCCCGGCCGGCGGGCGCCACCCGTGGCAGGCCGCGTACCGCAACTGCCCGTCCGGCTCCAGCTCGATCAGCACCGCACTGGGCAGGTCCAGGGTCTCCGCCACCGTGCTCACGGCCTTGTCGAGCACGGTCTGCAGGTCCGGGCTGTCCAGGGCGACCTGTCCCAGCGTGGCCAGGGCGTCCTGCTGGCGCAGGCGCTCACGGAGGTCGAGTTCGAGTCGGCGTTGCCGGGAGCTGTCGGTGTAGGCGACCAGGAAGCCGGTGACCCGGCCGTCGGCGTCCCGCAGCGGGGTGACGTGCTTGTCGACCGTGATCCAGGTGCCGTCCCGGCGGGGCCGGTCGACGGTCTCGCGGGATCCGGAGGCGCCGGCGATCATGGCCGCCGCACGGTTCAGGATCACTTCGCGTTCCTCGGGCGGCACCGTGGGCGGCCAGTGCCCCAGCGCCTCGCCCGCGCTCCAGCCGAAGAGCGCCTCGGCGGCCTGGTTCCACAACTGCACGTGGACCTGCGTGTCCACCTCGACGAGGGCCACCGGGGACAGCTCCACCACGCGGCGATGCCGGTCCTCACCCGCGGACTGCGTCGGGGCACGGCCTGCCGCCGCCGTGCGACCTGTGCTTGGCGCGGAGGTCTGACCGGGGACCGTCGCGGTCCCCTCCCCGGGGGGAGGTGTCATCGGTGCCCTCCTCGCGCCCGGGTCGCCACCCCAGTGCGATCGGCGTCCACGGCTCGACGCTTGAGCCCTCGCCCCCCGTTCCGGAGGAGGGCGGCCGGGACCCCGGCGGCACGGGAGGACATCACGCGACTCTACGCTCCCGCAGACGGAGGGATCGGGACTTCTCGCCCAGCTCGTCCGGGCCCGGGCAGCGAGGTGGGGGTCTCAGACCCGGTCCAGCCACCACGGACTCGCGTAGCCCAGGGCCCAGCTGCTCACGGGATGTCCCGGCGGGGCGAGTTCGTCCACCCGCCGGGGATCGCCGACGCGGGCGACCACCCACGGGCTCGACGGCAGGTCCAGCTCGAAGCGGGCCACCTCGCCCATCCGCAGGAGGTGCTCGGCGCCCACGACGACGGCCCCGCTGCCGTCGGAGACGAGGAACTGCACCACGGCCTGCTCGCCGTCGTCGTCCCCGGACAGGTCCACCGCCACCTGGTGCCGGTGTGAGCCGGGAGCCGTTCCCCCCGCCCGGGTGGACGACGCCGGGGTGGGGACGGTCCCGCCCATGCGCACGCCGTCGAGGGTCAGGTCCAGGTGAAGCTCGAGCTCGCGGGTGGCGAAGGTCCGCCGGGCCAGCAGCGCCTCGCGGATGCCCGGCCGGGAGTGGCTGTAGGCCCAGAGCCCGCAGCGTCCCTTGCCGGGCAGGGCGTAGCTGCGTCCGTGCTCGTCGCTGGAGCCGATGAGCCCGGGTCGCCAGCCCGAGTCGAGCACGGCCACCACGGGGGACGGCTGGCCCAGGGCGTGCCCGGCGAACAGGAAGTCGTCGTACCGGTTGAAGACCTCGAGGGTCACCATGCGCCGGGCCAGATCGGGGGACGGCGGTCCCGAGAACCCGCCCAGCCGCCCGGGTTCGCGCCCGGGGTGGTTGTAGCCGAAGAGAGCCTGGTCCTCCTCGCCGAGCCAGCTGTGCAGGCCGGCGAGGGTGCCGGGCCGGGTGACGGCGAGCAGCCGGTCGCTGAACCAGACGTTGATGTGGCCGAGCCACGGTTCGGTCCACTCGAAGCCCCGCAGGGCGGTGAAGTCTCCGGGGCGGTCGATCGAGTCGGCGATCCGGGCCACCCGTTCCCAGCCGGCCCCGTCGATGCTGTGCGGGGCGCACCGGGCGATCGCGACCGCATTGTGGTCGGGGTACTGGGCCAGGCCCAGCTCCGGCAGCAGGTGCGGGGGGATCGAGGAGTGGTCGGTCAGGGCGGCGACGTCCAGCCCGGCTGCCCGCAACTGGAGGAAGGCGGCCTCGGGGTTGCCCGAGCCGTCCGACAGCAGCGAGTGGTTGTGCAGATCGCCGTACAGCAATCGGGAGCCGTCGTCGAACAACCGTGAGCGGCGCACCGCTCTGCCTGAGGTAGCCACGACGGCGTTGAGGGTAGCCACGATGGCGTTGAGAGTAGTCAGCTCCTCCGGGGCGGGGATGCCGCCCCGGAGGACATCGCCCGGACGGCCGAGTGCGACGGTCGTCCGGCCGGCCACCGGTCAGCCGATGACGACCTCGCCGTCGGAGACCTTGACCGGGATCGCGGGCAGGTCGTTGGTCGCGGGACCGCTGAGCCGCTTCCCGGTGAGCGCGTCGAAGGTCGACTTGTGGGCCGGGCAGACGAGCTTGCTGCCCTGGATGTCGACGACGACGCCACGGTGGGTGCAGTGGGCGCTGAAGGCGACGACCTGACCCGCCGTGGGCTGGGCCACGATCGCCGGACCGGCCGGGCTGGCGACCTTGACCGCGCCCCCGACCGGCACCTTGTCGAGGGCGGTCAGCTCCGGGGCGCCGGCGCCGGCGCCGCCCTGGGCCGGGGGCGTCTGCTGACCTGCGTGGGGCGAGTCGGTCCGGGGGCTCGAGGTCGTCGACTTCGTGCCGCCGCCGCAGCCGGCGAGCGTGCCGGCACACAGGATTCCCGCGCCCGCGGCGAGCGCGGTTCGGCGGGTCGGGTTGGGCTGGTCGTTCACGGGTCCTCCGAATCAGGGGCGGTGCGCCGCGGTGACGCATCATTGTCGGGGTGCCACGCGTGCCGTCAAGCGGGAGCAGCGGTCACCACCGGTGCGGCGGTAGCGTGCAGGGATGGCCCCCACGAAGCGTTTGATCGCCGAGCCGTTCACGTCCCCGTGCACCGCGCACGGGGAGGGGCCGGTCTGGGACCCCGCACTCGCCTCCCTGTTGTGCGTGGACCTGTTCGCGGGCGAGGTGCTGCGGGTGGACCCGGTCACGGCCCAGGTCTGCCGGCGCACCGTGGGCCGGATCGCCGGGTGCGTACGTCCCCGGGCCCGCGGGGGCGTCGTGGTCGCGGTGGAGCAGGGGTTCGCCCTGCTCGACGCGGACGGTACCCCGCACGCGCTGCCGCCGGTGTGGCGGGACCCGGCCGTGCGCATGAACGACGGTGCCTGCGACCCGGCCGGGAACTTCTGGTGCGGCTCGATGGACCGGGACGGCGCCCGGGGGCGGGGCGCGCTGTACCGGCTCGATCCGGCCGGCGGGGTGCGCACGATCCTGACCGATGTCGGTATCTCGAACGGGCTCGCCTTCTCCCGGGACGGCGCGAGCGCCTACTACGTGGACTCCCTGACCCAGCGGGTGGACGTCCTCCGCCTCGACCCGGAGACCGGGGAGGTGCAGGGCCGGGAGCCGTTCGTCACGATCGCCCCGAACGAGGGCATCCCGGACGGCATCGCGGTGGACGCCGAGGGCGGCCTGTGGGTGGCGCTCTACCAGGGGTCGGCGGTGCGCCGGTACCTGGCGGACGGCACGCTCGACGTCGTCGTGGAGATCGCGGCCCGTCTGGTCACGGCCTGCGCCTTCGGGGGGCCGGAGCTGGACGAGCTGTACGTGACCACCTCCCGGGAGGGCCTCGGCGACCGGGCCGAGGCCCAGGCCGGCGCGGTGTTCCGGGTGAGTCCCGGCGTCCGTGGCCGGGTGGAACCCGTCTTCGCGGGCTGACCCCCGCCCTGCGGGTCGGCCCCGTCCGGTCGCCGGCCCGGTGGCCGTTCCGCGCCGGCCCTCGGTCAGGCGTCGAGGATCTCGTGCAGGAAGGCCAGCCTGCGGACCTCGTGGAACGGGCCACCGCCCTCGTGGCAGTTGAAGGGGTAGTCGACGATCTCCTTCGCGGCGGGCCAGGCGTTGCAGGCCGCGTGCACCGTGGACGGCGGGCAGACGTCGTCCATCAGGCCGGCGCTCCACAGGCTGGGCGCGGTGCCCCGCGCGGCGTGGTTGACCCCGTCGAGGTAGTCGAGGGTCGCGAACACCTGCTCGACCTGGTCGCGGTGTCCGCGGCAGTAGCGCACGATCTCGCCGTACGGGTCGCTGTCGACCAGCGTCGTGGCCCGGCGGAAGTCGCACAGGAACGGCACGTCCGGGGCCACGGCGGCCAGGTCGGGCACCAGCCCGCCCACCGCCACGGCGATGCCGCCGCCCTGGGACGCGCCCGTGACCGCGATCCGGTCCGCGCGCACCAGCGGATGGCTACGGACGGCGTCGACGGCCCGGACGGCGTCGGTGAACAGCCGCCGGAAGTAGTGCCCCTCCGGGTCGAGGATGCCTCGGGTGAGGTTCCCCGGACAGGCCGAGCCGGCATCGCCGCCCAGGTCCGGGGTCTCACCGGCACTCCAGCCGGAGTGCCACCCGGTGCCCTGCCCGCGCGAGTCCATGCGCAGGTGGGCCCAGCCGGCGAGCGCGTAGAAGGAGACCTCGTGCGCCAGGCCCCGGCCGCCGTTGTAGCCGACGTACTCCACCACCGCGGGTACGGGGTCCTGCTGCCCGGCCGGCAGGGCCAGCCATGCCTTGATCGGCTGTCCGCCCCAACCGGGGAAGGTGACGTCGTAGGTGTCCAGCAGCGGGAGGCCGGTGTCCACCCGGACGAAGGACACCGTCATCGGGTGACTGCGGGCCTCGGCGAGCGTGTGGTCCCAGAAGGAGTCGAAGTCCGGGGGCCGGACCGCCGAACCGCGGTAGGTCGCCAGCTCGTCGGCGGGCAGGTCGAACTGAGCCATGAACTCCTCCAGGGGCCGGGAGCATTGATCGTAGGACGCCGTTCGGGGGAACGGCCGTCGGGCCACGCAGAAGGGGCGCCGGGTCCGTGGACCCGACGCCCCTTCCTCACAGGAACTGTGCCCGGGACGCCTTGACCGCTCAGGCGTTGACCGGACCGACCTCGCCGTGCGGAGCCACCCGCCGGCGAGCACCGTCCTTGATCAGGACTTGACGGCACCTTCCATGATGCCGCCGACGATCTGCTTGCCCGCCGCCAGGAAGATCAACAGAAGCGGGATGATCGCCAGGACCGATGCCGCCATCAGTCGTGCGTAGTTGATGTCGACGCCCGTGGCCAGATTGGTCAGTGCCACCTGGATCGTGTAGCTCTGGTCGTTCGACTTCAGGGTGATCAACGGCCACTGGAAGTCGTTCCACATGCCGATGAACGTGAACAGGCCGAGCACCCCGGCGACCGGCCGGATGGCCGGCACCACGACGTTCCAGTACACGCGGAGGGTCGATGCCCCGTCGACCCGTGCCGCCTCGATGAGCTCGTCCGGGATGGCGTCCTGGATGTACTGGCGCATCAGGAACACGCCGAAGGCCGAGACGAGGCTCGGCACGATGACCGCCTTCAGGCTCCCGTTCCAGTTGCCACCCAGCCAGCTCGGCATCTTCAGCATGAGGATGTAGAGCGCGACGAGGCCGACCTGGCTCGGGATCATCATGGTGCCGAGCAGGAAGACGAACAGCCCGTTGCGCCCCTTGAACTGGAGTTTCGCGAAGGCGAAACCGGCCAGCGAGCAGAAGAACAGCGTCGCGATCGTGACGATCGTGGCTACCTGGAAGCTGTTCCACAGCGAGTGCAGCAGCCGGACGTTCTCCGCCTTGTTCGGGTCGAGTGCGTCCTGGATGTTGGAGAAGAAGTTGCTCTTCGGGACCACGCTCGGCGTGGGGTTCGCCAACTCCGTGTTCGTGCTGGAACCCAGCACGAAGGCGAAGTAGAGCGGGAAGGCCGAGATCAGGATGATCAGGGTGAGCATGAGGTAGGTGAACGGGCTGGCCTGGACCTCGGACGGGGCCAGGCCGGTCTTCTTCTTGCGGGTGCCCTTGCGATCCGCCCGCGCCTGGGCCCGGGCTCCGGTGACGGTGGTCACTTGCGACCTCCCAACCTCGAGGTCACGAGCACGTTGACCAGGACGACCAGCATGATGATGAGGAAGAGCACCACGGACATCGCGCCCGCATAGCCGAGGTTGAGCTTTTCACCCCAGGCGAAGTTGTAGATGTACATCTGCACCGTTCGGAACGCGTGCGTGGACCCGCCCTGGGCCGCCGACACGTTGTTGTCGAACAGTATGGGTTCGGTGAAGAGCTGCAGACCACCGATCGTCGACATGATGACCGTGAACAGCACGGTGGGTCGGATCAGCGGCACCGTGAGGCGCCAGAACTGGCGCCACGGACCGGCGCCGTCCACGGTGGCCGCCTCGTACAGGTCCTTCGGGATCGCCTGCATCGCGGCCAGGTAGATCAGCGTGTTGTAGCCGGTCCACTTCCAGTCGATCATCGAGCACAGGGCCACCCACGAGGCCGTGTCGTTGGCCACCCAGTCGATCCGGGAGAAGCCGAGGTGCGTGAGCACGAGGTTGACCAGGCCGTTGTCCCGGGCCAGGAGGTTCTTGAAGACGAACGTCGAGGCGGTCAGCGGCGTGATGTAGGGCACCAGGATGCCCATGCGGAAGAAGGTCTGGGCCTTGAGACGCCGGTTGAGCACCGAGGCCAGGCACAGGGCCAGGACCAACTGCGGGCCGCTGGAGAAGATGAACAACCCGAAGGTCACGAGCACCGAGTGCCAGAAGTCGCTGTCGCCCCACAGGCGCTGGTAGTTCGACCAGCCCGTGAAGGACGGGTTGGGCGAGTCCAGCAGGCGGTAGCGCTGGAACGACGTCCACACGTTGTACCCGAGCGGGAACATGGCGAACGTGAGGAACAGCACGAAGAACGGGGCGATGAACACGTACGGCATGTACTTCATGTCGTAATGCGTCAGTCGGCTCCGGAACGCAGATCGCTGGTGGGAGCGTGCGGCGGGGCTACGTCCGCCGCTCCCTCCCGACTGCGCCAGGTCGACGGAAGGTGCGGTCATATGGGTCTCCTGTGAGCTGCCGGCTGTGTGGGCGCACCGCTGCACCCGCCGGGTGCTGACGAGCCGAACCCCGGTGAGGTCCTCCCGGGGCCGGGCACAGCATAGGTGTGGCGGGGGTGGAATCCGAAGACCGGCTTCCACCCCCGCCACGCTTGCTAGGGCATCACGTCAGTTCTGACGGGGTACGTCAGCCCTGCGAGGCCTTGGTGCCGGCGGCGACGGCCGCGGCCCAGCCGTCAGCCGCCTTGACCTTGCCGTCCTGCACGGACTGCAGCACGTTCTCGACCGCGGTACGGACCGCGCCGTTGAGCTTGCCGAGGTACTGCGGCTGCAGGTTCTGCGCCGTCTTCGCGAAGATCACGCCGGTCGGAGCGTTACTGAAGAACGGCTTGGTGAAGCTGGTGAAGCTCGGGTCGGTGTACAGCACCGGCTCCGAGGGCAGGTTGCCGACGGTCTTGAAGACCTGCAGCAGCTGCGCAGGCTGGGTGAACCACTTGATGAAGGCGTACGCCGCGTCCACGTGCTTGCTCTGCTTCGGGATGGTCAGGAACGAACCACCCCAGTTACCACCACCGCCGGGGATCTGGGCGATGTCCCACTTGCCGGAGGTCGTCGGAGCGGCCTCCTGGATGTGACCGATCATCCACGCGGGGCAGGCGAGAACGGCGAACGAGCCGCTCTTGAAGCCGGCGTCCCACTGCGGCGTCCAGGCCGCGATGTTCGCGGACAGGCCGTCGGTGATGAAGGGAAGGGTCTGGTCCCAGGCCGTCTTCGGGCCACCCTCGAGGGCCAGCTTCTCGTCGGAGGTGAAGTAGCCGACGGGCTGCTGGGCCAGGATCGGGTTGAGGATGTTCGTCGCGTTGTCGATGAACTTCTTGCCCGTCTTGGCAACGTACTGCTTGCCGACGTTCTCGAAGTCCGCCCACGTCGACCACAGCTTGGAGACCGCGTCCCGGTCCGTCGGCAGGCCGGCGGCCTTGAAGAGGTCGGTCCGGTAGCACAGGGCCTGGCCACCGATGTCGGTGCCGAAGCCGATCTGCTCACCGTTCGGGCCGAGAGACTCCTTCCACTTCCAGGGAAGGTAGTCGCCCTCGCGAGCGGCGCCGCCCGGCTGCTGGGCCAGGTTGACGAAGTACTGGGCCTCGTTGCGGTACTGAACGATGTAGCCCTCGTCGATGGCCTGGACATCCGGCGCACCGGAGCCGGCGATCAGGAACTTCTGGAGGTCGCCGTTGACGTTCGCGTACTGGCCGGACTCCAGCTTCAGAGTCACGTTCGGCGCGACAGCCTTGTAGGCAGCCTGCAGCTCCTTGAAACCGAACTCGCCCCAGAAGGCGACCCGCAGCGTCACGGGCTCGGTCGAGGCTGCAGAGGTTGCAGCGGCGGAGTTGCTGGGGGTGGAACCGGAGGTCGTCTTGCTGCTGCTGCCACAGGCGGCGAGAAGCAGCGAGCCGGCCCCCACGAGCGCGGCAGCGCGAATCCAGCGCTTCCGGGAGGACATCATCTGGCTCCTTCGACAGGTTGGGAGCGCTCCCACGAAGGGAGCGGGCCGTATGAAGGTGGCCCCTGCGCCGAGCACGTGTCAACGATCAGGACGGTCACGATCAGGTAACCCCTCCGTAACCATGCGCAAGGCCGTGCGAACGGAGGACCAACGTCACACACCGTGAGGTTAGCATCGCGGTGAGTAATCATTGGGTCACGGAACGGTGACGATCGGTGGGCTTCGCGGTCAGCGGAAAGGCCTGAAGACGATCTCCTCAGCTGCCGATGGCGTTCGGGCAGGCGCTGTGGACGGGCCCTCCCGGACATGCGCGGCCGGTGGGGCAGCCGCCCCGCCGACCAGTGATCGGGACGCCGGCCACGGCCGGGATCCCCCACCAGGCAGGGGACCGCGATGGCACCTTCGGTTCGAGACTCGGCCACTGCTCGCCCGCAGGGTCGGCCGGACACGGCGGGGGGCCGGGACCAGGGCTCGCGCAGCGGCCCGGCCGCCCGGGCACGACGTTCCGCCGAGCGGGAGAGCCTCTCGGACCGCCGGTTCCCGCCCGGATTCGTCTTCGGGGTCGCGACCTCGGCCTTCCAGATCGAGGGCGCGACGCAGGAGGACGGGCGCGGGACCTCGATCTGGGACACCTTCGCCCGCACCCCCGGCAGCGTGATCAGCGGTGAGCTCGGCGATCCCGCCTGCGACCACTACCACCGCTGGGAGCAGGACCTGGACCTCATGGGCTGGATCGGGGTGAACGCCTACCGGTTCTCGCTGTCCTGGCCCCGGTGGCAGCCGACCGGTCGCGGCCGGATCGAGTCGCGGGGTGCGGCGTTCTACGACCGTCTCGTGGACGGCCTGCTGGAACGGGACATCCAGCCCTGGGCGACCCTGTACCACTGGGACCTGCCGCAAGCCCTGGAGGACGCGGGGGGCTGGGGTGAGCGCGACACCGCCTACCGGTTCGCCGACTACGCGCGCGCCGTCCGGGAGACCCTCGGGGACCGGCTGACCGGCCTGATCACGCTCAACGAGCCCTGGTGCTCCGCCATGCTCGGGTACGCGTGCGGCCACCATGCCCCGGGCATGGCGGACAAGCACGTGGCCGTCCGGTCGATCCACCACCTGCTGCTGGCCCACGGCCTGGCCGCCTCCGAGTGGGTCAAGGAATCCCCGGTGCCGGTGGGCATCACCCTGAACCTCTACCCGGTGGCCGCGGTGAGCCAGGACGCGGCCGACCTGGACGCGGCCCGCCGGGTCGACGGCCTGATGAACCGGATGTACCTCGACCCGGTGCTCCGTGGTGCCTACCCCGGGGACGTGCTGGCCGACCTGGGCGAGTTCTGGGACGACGCGCTCGTGCGGGACGACGACCTCGACCGCATCTCCACCCCGCTGAACTTCCTCGGCGTGAACTACTACAGCTCCCACCTGGTCGCGGCCGTGCCCGGGGCCTCCGCCGACGAGTCCCCGGGTGGTGTTGCCGCGGTCGTGGCCGGAACCCCGGCGCGGTACTCGCCGTGGGTCGGCAGCCCCGACGTGGACTTCGTCTCGCGAGGCCTGCCGCAGACCGACATGGAGTGGGAGATCGAACCCGACGGCCTGCGCCGCATGCTCACCCGTCTGGCCGACGACTACGAGTGCCCGCCCGTGTACATCACCGAGAACGGGGCGGCATTCCCCGATGAACTGGCGTCCGGAGAAGTGGCGGACACCGATCGGGTCGAGTTCCTGGACGGCCATCTGAGTTCGCTCCTCGAAGCGGTACAACAGGGGGTCGACGTCCGCGGTTACTTCCTCTGGTCGTTGTTGGACAACTTCGAGTGGGCCTGGGGGACGACGAAGCGCTTCGGCCTCATTCACGTGGACTTCGCGACGCAGGCGCGGACTCCGAAGGCGAGCGCGCACTGGTACCAGAGTGTGATTAAGTCAAAGTCACTTCCTCCGCAGAAGGCCTAGGGGCGCGCGGCGGGTCCGGAGTAGCCTCCACCATCCGTGGGCCGTGCGAGCGGTGCAACCAGGCCCGTCCGGACCCCGCCGACGCCGGTGCTCCAGGGCAGGCGGGCCTGGGGCGTGCCACGACCGTGGCGGGAGGGCAAGTGCCGTGGACGGTGTACCGGTCGTCCGCTCGTCGTCCGGGTCCCGCCCGACCCTGGAGATGGTGGCGCGGGCCGCGGGTGTGTCCCGCGGCACCGCCAGCAGGGCGCTCAACGGCGGGCGGAACGTGAGTCCTCGGGCGATGGACGCCGTGCTCGCGGCTGCCTCGACCCTGGGCTACCGGCCCAATCTGGCGGCCCGGTCCCTGGTGCTGGGACGGAGTGAGTCGGTCGGACTGGTCATCTCGGAGACGCACGAACTGCTCTTCAGCGACCCCTTCTTCGCGGCGATCGTGCGCGGGGTGCATGCGGAGCTGGCCGAGACCGGAACCCAGCTGGTGCTGGCGCTGACCCAGCACTCCGACGAGCACGGCAAGGACAAGATGGTCCGGTTCGCGTCCGGCCGGCACCTGGACGGCGTCCTGCTGATCTCCCACCATGACGACGACGAGCTGCCGACGGCACTGGAGTCCGCAGGGATCCCGGTCGTGCTCGCCGGACGGGGTGATGCCACCCGCTGTTGGGTGGACGCCGACAACCGGGGCGGGGCGAGGCTCGGCACGGGTTACCTGTTGTCCCGGCGGCGCACCTGTCTGGCCACGATCGCCGGCCCTGTCGACATGCCCGTGGGCCGCGACCGCCTGCTGGGGTGGCGGGACGCGCTCCGGGATGCGGGACTGCCCGAACCGCCGGGGACGGTCGAGCACGGGGACTTCACGGAGGTCTCGGGCTACCGCGCGATGGGCCGGCTGCTCCAGCGGCTGCCGGGGGTCACGGGGGTGTTCGCGGCCTCCGATCCGATGGCGTTGGGGGCACTGCGTGCTCTCCGGCATGCCGGGCGGCGCGTACCGCAGGACGTGGCCGTGGTGGGTTTCGACGACGCGCCGGCGGCCCAGCTCGCCGATCCTCCGTTGACCACGGTGCGCCAGCCGGTGGAGGAGATGAGCCGGCTCATGGTGCAGATGCTCATGCAGCGGATAGCGGGGGAGACCCTCGACCAGTCCCGCGTGATCGTGCCCACCGAGCTCGTCCGCCGCGCCAGCGCCTGACGGTGCGTGGCGGGTGCACCGACAAAAAGGCGAAGGCGGCGAGGTCGGGACCTCGCCGCCCTGGCGTTCTAGCGTCGCCACCACACGTCGTCGGGTTCGACGACCGGCAGTCGCGACCCGCTGCCCGGAGGCGGCCGGACATCGGTGGCCCTGCGTGCCGCGGGAGCGAAGATCTCCGCGATCAACTGGCGGTAGGTATGGTCGGGGTCACGGACCCACCGGATCGTCTCCAGCGCCTGCACCTGCCCGGCGGACTCGACCCGGAACGTGCCGTAGCCGAGAACCATCGCGATGGGGCTGCGCTGGTAGTTCATGTCGGTGACCTTGCCCAGCGGCATCATCGCGACCTTGCGGGTGATCACGCCGTAGGTGCGCAGTAGACGCTTGTTCGTGGCGATGAAGATGTTGCGCCGCCAGTCGAACCACCTCCACCAGCCCCAGGTGCCGCCGGCGAAGAAGAGCGCGGCCACCAGGAGCAGCGCATTCGAGCCACCCGCGAGGTATCCGATCAGGAGCAACCCGGCGATGCCCCACCCGAGGGCCATGGCCGTGGTGAATGCGGCCACGGCCACCCAGTGCTCCCGCTGCGCGAACATGATCTTCTCGTCGGCGACCATGTAACGGGCCAGTTCCCGGCGGTACGTGTACTCCACCTTGTTGGTCATCGGGGGTCACCTCCGTTCCGGTCCGAGTGCGGGTGGTCTGTTCCGAGTGCGGGTGGTCCGCGCGGTGCGCCGGTGCGAGTCCGGTGCTACTTCTTCATGAGCGCGTCGAAGAAGTCGCCGACCTTGTTGATGGCGTTCCAGACCCAGTCGAGGGCGTCGTGGACGCTGCCCGCAGCCCCGGAGGGATTCTTGATCACCGCGTACACGGCGAAGATCACCAAGATCAGGGCTATGGCCCGGCGGGGCTTGGTTGTGAGCATCGTCCTCTCCCGGCGCTACTCGTGTGGACAGGAACTGACGTCTGTAGGGAGCGGACGCGGATCACGCCACTCGACGTCCCCCGGCCCAGCATGTCCCATGGTGCGGGAAGAGGGTGGGAATGCGCGAGTGTCGGCGCGTCACACATCAGCTTTCACTACGTGATGTCATCCCAAGATAACGCAATGCGCCCGAGGGGCAAGAGGCCTCGCCCACTTCGTCCAATTTGTGATTATTCCCACCACGGGACGTAAGTCGGCCCAGAAGGCTCGACAAGGGGCATCGTCCCCCGACCTGGATCGACCGGTCAAGCAGTCGGGCAGCGGTGCGGGCGAGGGCGGGCCGGCCGGTTCCTCCCCGTGGCCGGACCGTTCCGCGCGGCGGGTGAACGGCGCCGTCGCAGGGGGGTCAGGCGACTCCGTAGAGGCGGTCTCCGGCGTCACCGAGGCCCGGCACGATGTACCCCCGCTCGTCGAGGCGCTCGTCCAGTCCCGCGGCCACGACCGTCACCGGCGCCTCCTCGCCGAACGCTGCCCGGAGCGCGGCCAGACCCTCGGGTGCGGCCAGGAGGCAGATCGCGGTGACATCCCGCGCGCCCCGAGCGACCAGCAGCCGGATCGCGGTGATCAGCGTGCCGCCCGTGGCCAGCATGGGATCGAGGAGGATCACCTGGCGGCCGGTGACGTCCTCGGGCAGCCGGTCCGCGTAGGTGGTGGCCCGCAGGGTGTTCTCGTCCCGGATCAGTCCCAGGAAGCCGACCTCGGCCGTGGGGATCAACCGGGTCATGCCGTCGAGCATCCCCAGGCCGGCCCGCAGGATCGGCACCACCAACGGCCGGGGCGCGCTGAGCCGGGTACCGACCGCGGGAGCGACGGGGGTGGTGACCGGGTGCGGCTCGACCCGCACGTCCCGGGTCGCCTCGTAGGCCAGCAGGGTGACCAGCTCGTCGGTGAGACGCCGGAAGGTGGGGGAGTCCGTGTCCCGGTCCCGGAGCACCGTGAGCTTGTGCGCGACCAGCGGATGGTCCACGACATGTACGCGCATGTCCTGCAACCTACCGGCCGATCGGGTCCGGATGGTCGCCACGGAGGCACCTCGGATGTCACGATGTCCCTCGTGGCCTATTTCACGGCGGTGGTGGCGCGGACCGGGGCGCACTGGAAGGCGCGCGACGTCGAGGTGGACGACCACGAGACCCTCGACGAGTTGGTCGACGCGCTGCGTGCCGCGTCGCTCAATGAGGAGCCCGTGCTCGCGGTCGTCGAGCACGAGGACGAGTGGTTCGCGATCGTGCGGGTCGACGGGGACGACGAGCCGAGGCTCTTCGTCTCTGATCTGGCGGCGGTGACGCACAGCCCGTTCGGGGCGGTCTTCTCGGGGGCCGCCGACAGTGACGAGGACGGCGAGTCCGGCCCGGGCAACTCCGGTCGTGAGGACGACGAGGAACCCGAGGACGAGCCGGGCGCCGCGGCCTGGGCCGGGGACCTCGACCTGCTGGACGATCTCGGTGTCCCGGCCAAGGTGTTGCGTGGGCTCGTCGAGGACACCGGGGACGACCCCGCGGCGGTGCTCGGTGAGGTCGGAACGCTCGCCGGATTCGGCGAGCTGCTCGAGGTACTGCGCTGACCCTGCCCGTGTCCGCGGCGGATCTCGCCGCCATGGCCGCGGCCCTGCAGGAGGCGCGACGCGTCGGGACGACCGGGGACGTGCCCGTCGGGGCGGTGGTCCTCGGCCCGGACGGCGCGCTGTTGGCCGCTGCCGGCAACGCGCGCGAGTCGGCCCACGATCCGACCGCCCACGCCGAGGTACTGGCCCTGCGGGCGGCGGGCGCTGCTCTGGGTTCCTGGCGGCTGGACGGCTGCACCCTGGTGGTCACCCTGGAGCCCTGCACCATGTGCGCGGGGGCCGCCGTGCTGGCGCGGTTGGCGAGGCTGGTGATCGGGGCCTGGGACCCGAAGGCGGGGGCGGTCGGCTCGCTGCGGGACGTCGTGCGGGACCGCCGGCTGAATCACCGGGTCGAGGTGGTCACCGAGGTACGGGAGCAGGAGTGCGCCGAGCTCCTGCGGACCTTCTTCGACGCGCAGCGACCGGATTGAGCTCCACGCGCAGCGACCCGAACGGGCCCGACGCGCAGCGACCTGAACCGGCCCGACATGCGGCGATCCGAATGAGCTGAGCGGGGCAACCCCTTCGCGATCCGGGCCAGGGGTTCGCTACGATGCTCGACGGTGGCGTGTCCGAGCGGCCTAAGGAGCGCGCCTCGAAAGCGCGTGAGGGCGCAAGCCCTCCCAGGGTTCGAATCCCTGCGCCACCGCTCCCGGCCTTCCGATGCCCGGCACTCCACGAGTGCCGGGCATCGTCGTTCTCGTGCTGCAGTGGTCCGGGACGGGTGCCCTGCCGCGATCGGACCGCAGCGATGCCGGTGGACCGGTGATGGCCCGCCTGACCTGCGGGACCGTCTCGAGCACGGTTCGCTCAAGTGGGACGTGACAACGGTCGAAACCCTGAGTGTCGGCAAAGGCGCATGGGGCGTCTCGCCGGGCGGCGCCCACCGCCGTGCCCTGGGGGTGGGATCGGCACGGACCGGTCTCGGCGGCGACAGCGGGCAGGTGGCGATGACAGAGGCACCCCCGCGGGTCGCCCTCGTGGTCGTCACCGGGCTGGACGAGTACCAGCAGCGCCTGGTCTCCGGAGCGAAGTCGGTTCTCACGGCACACGGGCTCGCCCTGGTCGTGAACTCCTTCAACCTCACCGGACGGGGTCTGGTGTCCGCCGTCTCGGCGCTCGTGCGTCACGTGGACCCCTACGGGGTGATCGCCACGCCCTGCACCACTCCGGGCGAGGAGGAGGAACTCGCCGGCATCCTGGCCGACCTCGGGGTACCGGTGATCCGCCTCGGCATGAGCGCCTCCGGGGTGACCTGCATTCGTGGGGACGACGTCACCGGCATGCGGTCCGTGATGCGGCATCTGCTGGACGAGCAGGGCATCCGACGCCCCGTGCTCGTCCGCGGCACCGCGCACCAGCCGGACGCGATGGCCCGGGAGCGGGTGTTCCGCGAGGAACTGGCCGTCCGGGGCATTCCCGTCGACGAGGAACTGGTCGTCGACGGCGCGTTCTGGCACGAGAGCACCTATCGCGAGCTCCACGCCCTGTTGCAGCGCAGGCGGGACATGGACGCCGTGGTGGCGTGCAACGACCTGTCCGCCCTGGGCGCGCTGCAGGCGCTGACCGATGAGGGCCTGCGGGTGCCCGAGGATGTGCTGCTGACCGGATTCGACAACGATCGGGCGGCCGAGCTCAACTGGCCCGGTCTGACCACGGTGGACCCGGATCTGTACGCCCAGGGGGTCGCCGCCGCCGAACAGCTGGTTGCCAAGGCCGCGGGTGCGCAGGATGCGGTGAAGGAGATCCTGGTGCCCGCTCGGCTGGTGGTGCGTACCTCCACCGATCGCCAGGCCCTGAGCGATGCCGCCCGGTTGAAGGCGGTCACCGCGGTGGCGGAGAGCGCCCAGCGGCAGCTCGCCTCGCGGGACGTTCAGCGAGGCCTGAGCGTGGTCCTCAGCAGCTGCCCGAGCATCGAGGACGTGGGCCGGGTGCTCGGCGAGTGCCGTCCGGAACGGCTGGGGATCAGGCGCTGCTTCTTCGCCGAGTTCGTCGAGGCACCCCAGGACCTCGTGCCCCCGGGCGACGGCGTCCTCTGGGCCCGGTTGCACCTGAGCTACCGGGACGGTCAGATGTACCCCGTTCCCCAGGAGGTGTTCCCCGTGCACCGGCTGCTGCCGGATTCCCTGCGGGGGGAGCTGGATCCGGGGTTGTTGATCTACCAGCCGATCACCTCGATCGAACGCTCGCTCGGCTACCTGCTGCTGGAGCACGACCTGCGTCCCGGAATGGTGATCGAACACCTGCGGATCGACCTGTGCCGCACCATGGAGGCGGTGATCAGCACCCGGGCACTCAAGGAGCACGTGGAGAACCTCGAGCGCATCGTCGCCTGGCGGACCGACGAACTGCGCCGGGCCAACAGCGAACTGGAACGCCTCGCCATGATCGACAGTCTCACCCGGCTCGCGAACCGGACCGTCCTGCAACGGCATCTCGACCAGCAATGCCGGCGGACGATCGAGGAGGGCGGCGACCTGGCCGTGGTCATGGTCGACGTCGATCTGTTCAAGGAGTTCAACGACCATCAGGGACATCTGCCCGGGGACGAGGCGCTCCAGGTGGTCGCGTCCTGTCTGTCCCAGTCGCTGGGCGGCCCGGACGACCTGGCCTGTCGCTACGGCGGCGAGGAGTTCGTCCTCGTCCTGCCCGGCAGCGATCTGGAGTCGGCGCTCGCCGTCGTCGAGCGGATGCGGCGCCTGCTCGCCGAGGCGGCGATCCCGCACCCCACGTCGTGGGTGGCACCCGTGGTCACGGTCAGCGCCGGGGTGGCGGTGGGATCCGCTCGCTCCGAGATCGACCCCCGGCAGCTCCTGGAGACCGCCGACAAGGCGCTCTACCAGGCCAAGGAAGGTGGCCGGGACCGCGTCTGCGCCCTCGAGCCCGAGGCGGTCCGCCGGCCCGGCCCCAGGCGGCACTTCCCGCGGGCCCGGTCGTCCGGTCGTCGGGGGGCCGGGCCCACGGGCTGACCCGGGGTCCCGACGACCAGGGGAAGTACGACCGAGGCCCCGACGACCGGAGGAACTCAGGCCGGGACGGCGACGACCGCGCAGTGCCCCGCCGTCACTCCGGATCCGCGGGGACACCGAACAGCACGCCCACGCAGGTCTGGTTGAGGTGCCCGAGCCAGCTCTCCCCGTAGGTGTGGAAGCCTCCGCTCGGCTGCCCGGCGAGGAGCCGCAGCCAGGGGTCGTGCAACTGGTGAGCGTCCATCTCCAGCCTGCGCAGGATGCAGTTGAAGAGCACGGCGCCGCCGGCCTTGCCGTCGAGGTCGCGGTATGCCTTCTCGAGGGCGGTACGCATGTCTCCGACCAGGTCCGTGTGCCTCATCAGGTGGACGCGGGTCCCCTCGGCGAGTTGGCAGTAGAACCCGAGGCCGCCGTCCGGTGTCGCGCCGAGCGGGCTACGGATCCACGGCGCCCCGTCGATCATGATGCCGACCGGGTGCTCCATGAACACGTCGGTACCGAGGTCGTCCACGTCCACGCCGACTGCTTCGGCGTAGGCCTCGAGCACCGGCCGGTGGTTGAACTCGAAGACGGTCCGGGAGTCCGGATGCGCCCGGGTCACCGTGAACACGGTGTCGGTCGGGGCGAAACTGCAGGACTTGAGCACGGCGTAGGGCACCGAGAGTTCCAGGAGCAGCAGGGCCGCACCGTGGTCGGCCTCGGCACCGTTGCAGAAGACCCGGGTCTGCCCGAAGCGCAGGTCGTCGCCCGCGGACCCGCCCACGAACGAGAGGAACGGTGCGCGCCGCGCCAGTTCGAGGTTGACCGCCTCCTCCTCGCCGTGCAGGCCGTCGATGAAGACCATGCCCAGCCACCGGCCGGGATTGAGCTCGGACAACCGCCGTCCCACCCGGTTCTGCAGCCGGTGCACGGCCCCACGCACGCTGTTCGTCGTGAGCTCGGGGTTGCCGGTGCCGCTGAAGTCGACCAGTTCACCCCGGGCCGACACGATCACCGACGAGGACAGGGCGAGCGCGACGACGCCGCCCACCCCGGTGCCGGACTCGGTGAACTCACCCGAGGTGGTGCAGCCCAGCACGGTTGCCTCGGGCCAGCGTTCGCGCAGGGCACCGGAGATCCGGGCGGTGTCGTGGGTGGCGGAGGCGAAGACGAGGATCACGCAGGTGGTGTCCTGTGCCGCGATGGCGGTCACGAGGTCCTGGACGACGCGCTGATCGTCCGTGGCGGTGCTCCGCACCGCGACCATCGGTGACCGCGGGCTGGTGGGCCGGCTCGCCTGCGGCGGGATCGGGGAGCGCGGTGGGGCGTCGGGCCGTGGGCGCGACGTGGGCAGCCCCGGGGTCCGGATGCCGGCGTGGCCGGTCCCCGTGCCGGTCGTGCGGGCGAGGTCTCCTGAGGCGTGGGGTCCTGAGGTGTGGGGTCCTGGGACGTGCGGTCCCGGCTCCGGCCGGGAAGGAGTGGTCCGGGGGCCGTCCGCCGTCCCGCTCATCGGCCGGTCCGATCGATGTCGGCGCTCGCCACCCGTACCCGGCAGCGCCCGGCGCGCTTGGCCCGGTACAGCGCCTCGTCCGCCCTGCCCAGTGCCCAGGTGGGGCCCTGGTCCTCGACGGCGGCCACTCCTGCGGAGAAGGTGACCGGGAGACTGCGGAGGCTCTCCCAGGTGCGGCGGAGCCGTCGCAGCACGGTCACCGCCGACGCGGGTACGCAGCCGGGCAGCAGGAGCACGAACTCCTCGCCCCCGATCCGGCCCACGTGATCGATGCTTCGGCAGGTCTCGCGCAGGGCGGTCGCGAACTCACAGAGAATCTCGTCCCCCCGGGCGTGGCCGTACTCGTCGTTCACCTGCTTGAAGTGATCGAGATCGAGGACGACCACGGTGTCGCCAGGGCCGAGCCGCCCGGCTGCCCTGGTCACCGCGCGACGGTTCGGCAGGAGCGTGAGCGGGTCGAGGGTGGCGTCGTCGGCGAGTCGGCGGGTGAGCTGGATGCGGGAGACCATCTCGCGCACGTCGTCGAGGAACGGTGGCAGGAATCGCTCCAGGAGGGCCCGGCGCCGGGCCTCCCCTGGCGCGGTCACACACATCGCCGCACCTGCACCCAACCCGGGATCGAGAGCCAGTGCGGGCCGGTCCCCGTCCCGTGCGTCCGAGGTCACGGGCTGCAGGTGTCCACCCAGCCGGGAGACGAGCGTCGTGAGGATGCCCGGGACGGCGTCCGGGTCCGTCACCCGCAGGAGCTCCCGTGTCGCCTGGTAGACGGCCTCCGGTACCCGCTCGGGAAGGGAGTCGCGGCCCGGCGCCCCGGAGCCGGACGTCGCGGGGGGGCCGGCCGTGGTGGCGGGACCTGAGGCGGCGAGATCCGAGGTGGTGTTCCCGCGGGCTTCGGTCCCTCGACCGGTGGGCAGAGTGAGGTCGGTGGGCAGAGTGAGGTCGGTCGGTAGGGCGAGGTCGGGTGCCTCGCAGGTTCCCCGGGGGGAGGACGACGCGGGCCCCCCGGCCGGGTACCGGCGTCCCCGCGGGATGAGGTGTACGCCGGCAGCACGACCGGCGGTCCGCTCGACCTGGCGGAGGTCGCGGACGTCCTGCCGAGGGTCGCGGACATCCTGGCAGAGGTCGCGAACGTCCTGGTCGCCGAGGGCGACGGTGGTGGTGACACCGCGCCGCCGGATACCCGAGTGGCGCGGCTCCGATGCGAGAACCTCACTCATGTGATGAAGTTCGGCCGTCCGGGTGACCTTCTTGAGCCGAAAGAGTGAGCGGAATCAGAACCGGTTCCGGACGGGCGCTATGGGGATCTGTGAGGGCGCGTCGGGACCCAGGTGCTCGGGGCCGGGGAACCCTGCCGCCAGGTCACGAGGACAGGGAAAACCCCTTACCGGGACGGTGTCGACTCCTCCCGAGGAGGGCGCCGGCTCCCTCACGGGGACAGCGCCAGCTCCCTCACGGGGACAGCGTGACGCAGGTCGCGGTCCCCGTGGTCGAACTGGGCGTGGCCGAGGTGCCCTGCTGCAGCTTCGCGAGGACCTTGAGCGCCTGCGCCGCCGATCGCAGCTGGGTGTACCCGTCCCCGATGACCAGGTCCACGGTCTCGCCGATCCGGCCGGCCTGGGGCGCCATCCGCACCTTTCCGGCGATCTCGGCGGCGACCGTCTTGGCGGCCTGTTGCCCCTGCGGTCCGTAACGTATCTCTGCGGCACCCGTCACGTGATGCTGCATCGGGTCGTTGCTGATCGCAGGCACGCTGAAATGGCGCTCTTGCAACTGCTTCGCCACGACGCCGGCCAGACCGTGGTGCCCGGTCGCGTTGTAGACGTTGACGTCCACGTTGGAGATCTCCGCGACGACCGGTGGCGTGCTCCGGCAGGGCAGACCGGTGGTCGTGTCCACGGGAAGCGGCCAGGTCCACTGGCCCTCGCGGTAGCCGTAGGCCCAGCCGCCCACGCCCGCCACCATGAGCACCAGCATGAGGAAGGTGACCGTCTGGCGGGTCTTGCGGCGGTGACGCCACCGGAGGTAGGCGAGCTCCGAGGCGGCGACGAGATCGAAGTCCGGGGGCGCCTGGTGCGGGGGGGCCGGGGCCGTCTGCCGGACTCGTGGCGGCACCGGGCGTGCCGGCACGCCACGCCGGACGGGGGTGACGGGCGGCCCGGCGGGACCGGTAGTACCCGGAGGCGGGCTCAGCACCGTCGTTGCCGCGGCGCCCGAATCCCACACGGTTGTCTCGTCGGGGGCGATCAACATGGTCTCGTCGACCGCAGGCGGAGGCTCGAGCAATTCCGTTCGGTCGGCGGCCCGCGCGCTGTCCGGTGTGACCGACGTGCCCGGGTCCAGGACCTCGACGACGGACGGTTCCGCACTGACCGACGGTTCCGTCAGATCCGTGACCGGTGCGGCCTCGAGCAGCACCGTCTCGTCCGTGGGGCCGCCGAGGGTCGCGGTCCCGGGGACGCTGAACTCGGCTCCGACGTCCTCAGGGGTGGTGGTCTCGGTCGGCGCCTGCGCGGGAGCCGTTCCTGCAGCGGCGTCGAGCAGCGCGGTCTCGTCGGCTGCGGGAGCGGACGGGAGGGCTGTGGCCGTCCCCTTCGTACTTCCCGGGGCATCCTCTGAGCTCGGCGTTGCCGGACGCGAGCGGAGCACGGGCGGGACACCGAGCCGGCCCGCGCCGGCCAGAGGCGACGTCGTGGGGGTGGGCACGGCCAGCGGCGGGACGGCCATCGGTGGCACTTCGAGTGGTGCCTGGCCGGCCAGGGCGCCACCCCGCAGCGCCGAGAGTCCGTCGGGGGGAGCGGATGCGGCGGTGCGCGGAACCGCCGGTGGCGGGGTGCGGGTCGCCGCTGCGTCAACACTGGTGGGTGTGGAGGTGGCGTCGATCGAGTCGCCGGTTGCCGGCGTGGAGGTGGTGTCGAGCCGGTCTCGGGTCGTCGGCGGAGAGGTGACCGCCGGGGGTGTCGTGCCCGTCTGGTCCGAAGGGGTGGCCTCGGGGGCGGCCGACGTGACATCGGTGTCCGGCGAGGCGGGACTGGCCGGGGCGCTTGCGGAATCCGGGGCGGGCGCCGACGTCGGGCCGTCCGTGTCCGTCGGATCCAGAGTCTGTCCGGGACCGACGACGAAGACGGCGCTCTCGGGAGCCGGACGTGCAGGGACGCGCTTGCGAGGCTTGGCGGTGGGCGGCTCATCTTCCGCCGGGATCACGAACACCGCACCGGTGTCGCCGGGCCTCGTGGGATGAGCGGTGTGCAACCGCGTGGGTGACGGGCGAGGGATGGAGCCGGTCTCCGGCGGGGTCGTCGCGGACTCCCGGGGCGCCTCGGCGGGGGCCGCCGCCGAGGCGTCGGGGTCGAGCCGCCGGGCCGGGACGTCGGTGGCTGCGGGCCCGGTCGGCTCGGTGGAGAACTTCCCGGGGACGCCCGGCACCCGTCCGGTCGGAGATTCCTCGGTGCCGTCCGAGGAAGGCGCGCCGGAGGTCTCTTCGGGCTGAGCGGTCGGTGTCCGCTGCGTGGTGGTCCTGTGCGGCGGCTCTCCGGAGGTCTCTTCGGGCTGAGCGGTCGGTGCCTCATGCGCCTGGGGGCCAGGTCCTTGCTCGAACGTGTCGGTGGGGGTGGGACCGGCGCCGGGGGACGCCGTCACGGCGTGCACGTCGGTGACCACAGCTCCGTCATCGGAGGCATCCGGCGACCCGCTCGTCCCGTTCCTCGGCGTCGTGGCCGCGCTGGCATCGCCTGCGTCTGTGGCTGCGTCCGCGCCGGCATCGCCTGCGTCCGCGGAGGTCGCAGCCTTTGTCGAGGGACTCGTGCGACTGGGAGCGCGACGCCCGGCGCCTCGAGGGGTGGGCGTGTCGCCGTGGGCGGGTTTCGAGGGGCCCTTCCCGGGACCGTCGATGTCCCCGGTCGTGGCGCCGTCCGCTGCGGTGTTCGGCATCTCGGACGCCCTGCCCGCTTCGGACCGCCGGTCCTCGTCTCCGCTTTGGCTCGGGGTCACGGCCATCGGCTCCGAGGTGAGTGCGGCTTCTGGTTCCGACGGGAGCGCGAGGTCTGGTTTCGAGGCGGGCGTGGTGTTCGGTTTCGATGGGGGTGTGGCGTCGCTGAGGGGTGCCGGTGCCGGTGCCGGTGCCGGTGCGGGTGCGGCGTCCGGCTCCGGTGTGGGTGCGGTGTCCGGTGTCGAGGCAGAGGTGGTGTTACTGAGGGGTGCCGGTGCGGCGACGCGTGGTCTCGACGTGGTGGCGGATGTCTGCCCGGGTCTCGGTCGCGGTTTCGGCTTCGGTGCTGTCGCGGGGATCGCCGCCGGCGGAGTGGGGGTCGCAGGTGCGCTGTCCGTCGGGTCCGGGACGACCCTCTCGGCCTCGGCGGAGATCGGTGCCGGCGGGGCGGAGACTGACGGCGTCGAGCCCGCGGACGACGCCTCTGGTGCAGGGGACGGGGCGCCGCTGGCCGATGTGTTCGGTTCGGGGGCTGCTGGTGCCGTGGACGCCGGTGGTTCGGGGGAGGCGGGTGGTTCGGAGCGCGCTGAGGAGGCGGTCTCGCCGGGCGCGGCAGGGGTGGTGCCGGTCTTGTCGGCGTCGACGAGCACGTCATCGTCGTCACGCACGGTCGGCTCGGACCCCACGGAGGGGACCTCCGTGTCGGTGGTCGACTGATCTCTCACGGTGCGCTGAGCGTCCAATCTGGCCCCCGTTCCCGGTCAGCCGTCCACTTGCAGTACCCGGGCGTGCAGCACCGGTCTTTGCGCCAAGGCGGCGCGCACAGCTCGATGCAGGCCATCCTCCAGGTACAGGGTGCCCCGCCACTGCACCACGTGCGCGAAGAGGTCTCCGTAGAAGGTCGAGTCCTCCGAGAGCAGGTGAGCCAGGTCCAGGGTGCGCTTGGTGGTCACCAGCTCGTCCAGGCGTACCTGCCGCGGCGCGACGTCGGACCACTGTCGTGGCGTGACGAACCCGTGGTCCGGATATGGCCTCCCCTCTCCCACGGCCTTGAATATCATCCTGCCGAGTGTAGAGCGAGGGCGAGCCTTCAGGCCCGGTGCCCGAGCTGTGCGATTGCGCGCCGTGTCGGCTTCCGCTCCCCACGTGCTCTGATGTCGCCCGATGCCTGTCCTGACAGGACAATTCCTGCGGATCTTCACGCGCCGTGGTGAGCCCGGGAGCGGGCTCCGTGGTGCTGACTTGCCCGATCGAGCGGCCGGAAGGCCCCGGCCAGGGCGAGTGGGACGGGGAGACCGGGGGTGGAACAGACGGGACGGGGAAGCCAGGAGCGGAACGGGGCGGGACGGGGAAGCCGGGAACGGCACAGGCACCACGAGCGGCAGGGACGGACCGTGAGGCCCGTCCCTGCCGCTCGTGCAGTGAGGTCAGTTCCTGTGGTGGGGGTGGTGCGTCAACCGATGGATCACGCGGCGCCGGTGACCGAGAAGTTGCTGACGGCCAGGCCCACGCCACCGACCCACGGCTCGAAGCCGGCCTGGATGCTCGTCAGGTACCAGGCGCTGTTGGCGTAGCCCTTGCTCACGGCGTAGTTGTAGAAGTCGCTGGGCTTGAAGGACGCGGACGTCGCGGCGGAGGTGCGCACGAAGCTGATCACGTTCCAGGTGGTGCCGGATCCGGCAACGCCCTCCCAGACGTTCCAGGTCGCGCCGGCGAGGCTGACGTTGGAGAACTTCACCGAGCCGATGGGGTTGATCGCGCCGGTGTGGTTGAGCCAGACCATGACCTCCGCGCCGGTGTTCTGGCCGTCCTTGCGCGCCGTCGGGTCGTACCAGATGTCGTAGGAGGCGTCGTACGTGCCGGAACCGGGGTACGTCTCGGTGATGCTCGTGGTGATGCCGGTCTCCTTGCTGGCCAGCGCCGGCAGCTTGGTGCTGGGGCTGCAGTTGTTGTAGTGGCAGCCGTAGTAGATCGCCGGGTAGGCACCGGGAGCGCCGTTCGAGGGCAGGTTGTGGCTGGCCGTGGTGATGGCGAATCCTGAGGTGCTGGGCGTGATGCACTGCGTGGTCGAGTCGCCCCAGTTGTTGTTCATGACGACGTAGTTGTTGGCCGTCGTGCTGCCGTACTGGGCGCAGATGGCTGTGGCGCTGATTGCCGAGGTGGCGCCGATGGAGACGACGGCGCCGGCGCCGAGCATGCATGCGGCCAGAGTGGCGATGGTCCGGGCAGATCGCACGAGGGACTCCTTTGTGGGGGGTGGTGCCGGCCGTGGCCGTGGGATGGTTCTTCCGGGGACGGGAGAGCTTGGGGGACGGGCCCGATTTCCGGGCTGCTTGCCTGACACCAAGTGAACATGAGAACACGCACAGTCATCTAGCTTGCGGCGATGACATGACTCCTCTAGGTCACTGGATAGCGCGCTTGGCCTAGCCCCGCTGCCTTCGCTCCACCGCGTCGAAGAGCTGCATGGCGCCGCAGAACCGGACGAGTTGCCCCTCGGACCGCGTCACCGGAACCCCTGTCTGCTCCGTTCGGGGTGGTGACGGCGTCCCTGGCGGTGCGGACGAGCCACTCCCCGTGGACCGGGGGGTCTCCACGGGCCCCGGCGCACCATCGCTTTCGGCATCGGGGTTACGGGGCCTTGCGTATCGACGTCGAGGCGCGCAGGGGTGTGCCGACGGATGCGATGCGAGGCCCGGCCCGGCCGGCCTCCATCACCAGGCGCGCGACTACTCCGGCCGGGGAGGTGCCGAAGGGGATCCCGTGGGGAGGACAGGACGCGGCCGGGGCAGGGGAGGCGCCGCCGAGCTCCGTGCGGCCAGGCCCTTCTCGAGAAGCCATCGCGCGAGCGGCCCGTCGCTGTCCTGGACGTGCCGGGCGAACCAGGTCTGGAAGAACTCCACGAGTCGTCGGGGTGTCTCAGGCAGGGCTGGGTCCTCGTAGAGGGTCGCGAGTTCCTGCAGGAAGAGCGCGTGCTGGGCGGTGTGGGCCTTCCGCATCGGGTAGGCCTCGGCACTCATGAGGTCCTCCTCGTGGGCGAAGTGTGCCTCGACCTCGGCCCGGAACCTGTTCAGCAACTGCCGGGAGGTCCGTCGCGGCTGGTCCGTGGCCGCGGCCTCCTCCAGGGTCAACAGGAGGCCGATCAACTCGTCGTGTTCGGTGTCCATGAAGGACACGTTCACCACGAGGTCCGTTCCCCAGGCACCAGCCATGGCTGTTCCCTCTCCATCTCCTCGGGGCGTCTGCGCGGTTGCCCGGTGGCGGTTTCGCCGCGTCGCCGTCGCTGTCCATGCGTCGACGCCGAGCCCTCGGCGGCGATTCCCGGGCGGCGCTCACGCCGTATCGGCAGCCTGCTGCCTCCGGTCAAGACACGAACGGTGAGGCGAGGATCCCGAGGGCTGGGCTGTACCGGGCAGGGTGCGGTGCTGGTTGCGGGGCAGGGTGCGGCGCTGGTTGCGGGGCAGGGTGCGGCGCGGTGCTGGTTGCTGGGCGGTGCCGAGCACCGGGCGGGGTTCGGCACCCGGTGCGGGAGGTCCAGCGGAGTGCGAAGCGCCCGTACGGGTGAGGTCGAGGGTCAGAGCCGTGAGGCGGCACGATCCAGATGTGCTTGCAGCAGGTCCGCGCGGGCATGACGCCCCCGTCTGCGGTTGGCGGCCACCTGCAGGTGCAGTGGGGGCACCGCGACCCGGTACCCGTGGTACTCGACCTGTTCCAGGTGCTGCCGGGCGTAGGGACCGCAGTCGATCGGTTCGGGCTCGTCGAGCAGGGCAGCCGGATCGGAGGCCACGTCGATCCGCCCGTGCCAGAAGATCACACCGAAGTCGCGGGTCAGCCAGCCGTTCGTGTCGACGAGGGGTTCGATCGTGACGTCGGCGAAGGCATCCGCGACCGCGGCGGCATCCTCGTGGTCGATCATGATGTCCACGTCGTGCGGATCCAGGGGGACGCCGCGCACGCAGGCAGCCACGCTGCCGGTCAGCCACCACGAGATCCCGACCTCGGCGGCGCGTCCGGCGAAGGCGAGCAGGGCCTCCTGCCACAGGACGGGACGCAGGTACGCCAGTTGCAGGAACATCTCCTCGGCATTCGTGGCGAACCGTTCCATGACGGCGGCGAGGTGCGGCGCGGAGAGTGGGTAGGCCCGGTGCCAGATCGCATCGTCGTGCCGCCAGAAGCACTGCTCCAGGATCGGGTGGAGGGCGGGGTCGACGTCCCGGAGCTCGAAGGAGACGTGCTGTTCGACGGGGCGGAACGTGACCTTCATGAGCTCCTCCGGATCCGGCTGGGGGGACGGCGATGTTCGCGGACTCTAGGGGGACGGTCCGACACCTGAGGGTTCTCCGTGCTGGAGCGGGTGTGCGTCAGGTTTGTGGCGCTGGCCAGAGGATGTGGTCGCGGCCGGACTG
>CAZOWW010000001.1:0-133341 GCA_964583765.1 uncultured Kineosporiaceae bacterium | reverse complement strand
TGCCCGTCGGTGCCGTGGCCCGGCGAATCGATGACGTCGTCCTGGAACTGATCGCAGACCGCCGCCTCGACGTCCTGTCCCCCCGGGACCGGGCCGTCGCCAAGGTCCATGTCATCCACGAGCCCCCACCGGACACCTCCGGCGTTCCCGGGACCCCCTCGTCGGTGCTGCCCGATCGTCCGGTGACGACCGCCGACCAGCTCTCGGGCGGGGCGGTGCCGCTGCGGGTGCGGGGCGCCGTGGCGCCGCGGGTGCTCGCGCTCCTCGGCCGCACCCCGCCGTCCGGTCCGGTGCCGCCGTCCGGGGCGGTGTTGCCCGTGTCGGCGCCTGGGGATGTGTCGACGTCCGGGGCAGCGCCGGCGGCCCTGCCCGGGTCCTCGTCCGGAACGGTGTCGGGGTCCGGGCCCGGGTCGCGATCCGGCCCTGCGCCGGTGGCCGTCGGGCCTGCCTCGGCTCCGGGGTCGACGGCCAGGACGCGATCCGACGCGGCCACGGTGATGTTCGTCAGCTCGAACGGCACCGGCATGGGTCACCTCACGCGGCTCATGGCGATGGCCCGGCGCGGCTCGCCGGCGATCCGGCCGGTGTTCGTGTCGATGTCCCAGGCCGTCCCCGTGGTCGGCAAGGAGGGCTTCCCCTGGGAGTACGTCCCCTCGCGGGAGAGCCTCGGGGTGGGCGTGCGCCGGTGGAACCTGCGCATGACCGCACGCTTCACGGAGATCCTGCGTCGGGAGCGGCCCGCAGCCCTCGTCTTCGACGGCACGTACCCCTATGACGCGGTGCTCGCCGCGGCGGACGCGGTGCCCGAAACCCGTCTGGTCTGGTCCCGCCGGGGGCTGTGGCGGGCCGGGGGCGAGGGGGACCAGCTCGCCCGGAGCAGCCGGTTCGACCTGATCATCGAGCCGGGTGACTTCGCGGAGGAGGAGGACCGCGGCGCCACCGCCGGCCGCACGGACGCCCTGCGCGTGGGGCCGATCACCCTGCTGGACGAGGGCGAGCTCCTGCCCCGCGAGCAGGCCACGGCCGCACTGGGCGTGGACCCGGACCGGCCGGTGGCCCTGATCACCCTGGGCGCGGACAACCGCGGGAACCTGCACGGCGCGCTGGAGCTCTTCGTGCACCGGCTGCTCCGGGAGCCCGAACTGCAGGTCGTGCTCACCCGCCCGGTCATCGCGACCCGGCTGGAGGCCGTCTCCGAGCAGGTGCACTGCGTGTCGGTGTACCCGATCGCCCGCTACGCGCGGGCGGTGGACTTCGCGGTCTCCGCGGTGGGGTACAACTCGTTCCACGAGTTCGTGCGGCTCGCGGTGCCCACGGTGTTCGTGGCCAACCCGGACGTGCCCCTGGACGATCAGCCCGCCCGTTCGCGCTGGGCGGCCCGCGTGGGAGCGGCCCTGGACCTGACCGAGGCCACCGAGGAGGCCGTGGACCGGGCCGTGACCGTGCTGCTCGATCCCGGTCAGCGGGCCCGGTTGGGTGCACGCTGCCGGGAGTTGGACCGGCCGAACGGTGGTTTCGAGGCCATCGCGGCGATCGAACGCCTGGTGAGCGGGACGGCAGCGACACAGGACGGAGCCACCTCCATGACGGTCCGGAACGGAGCCACCTCATGAGTGGTGCGCGGGGTGCGCTGGTCGTACGGGCCGTGCGGCGGGTACCGGCACTGCGGCGGTTCGCCGGCGCGGTCGTGGACCGCATGGTCCTGGCCGCCGACGTCCCACCACCCGGTCTTCGGGCCGGGCTGGGGGTGCCGGCCCGGGTCTCGGACCGTGGGGTTCCGGCCCTGCTGGTGCTCCTGGACCCGCAGGAGGGGGCACTCGAGGCGACCGTGGCCGACCTGGGACGGCTCGCCCTCGTGCTGCCCGGCGTCCGGCCGCTCCTGGTCACGGACGGCACCACCTTCTCGGTGGTCCGGCGGGCCGGGTTCGCCGTCGACCACGTGCTGTCCCGCCGGGAGTGGGCCGAGCGGTACCCCGACCGCTCGTGGCGGGAGTACTTCGCCGAGCGGATGGCGCAGTTGCGGACCACCTACGGTGCCGATCGGGTCGTGGCCCTGCCGTCCGGGGGGACCGCGGACCTCGACCTCGACGTGCTGGCGGAGGCGTTGCGCCCGCGCCGTCCCGGCCGGATCCGGGCCCTGTCCCGGCGTCTCGTGACCGGTGTGGTGCGGCGGGTGGACCCGCCCGCCGCGGCCGGGTGAACGCGCGGTGAGCGTGGTCGCGCGAGCCCGGCGGGCGGCGCACGAGCTGGTCTCCTGGTGGGTGATCGCGCGGTCCGGCCTGTTCGACGTGCGCTGGTACGCCCGGCAGCTGGAACACCGCGTCCCGCCGTGGCCGCTGGCCCTGGCGCACTACGTGCGGCGGGGGCGCGTCGCGGGGCTGTCCCCGCACCCCCTCTTCGAGCCGTCCTGGTACGCCCCCCGCGACTGGGAGACGCGCGCCGTCGACCCGTTGGCCGCCTTCCTGCGCCGCGGTGCCGCGGCCACGTCCACGCCGCACCCGCTCTTCGACCCGGCCGGCTGGGCCGAGGCGCACCCGCAGGCGTGGCGGCACCGGGGCGGTGCCTTGGGGCACTTCGTCGCCACCGCGACCGCGTCCACCCCGGTACCCGTGCCGCGGGACCTGCTCGCCCCGTTCCCCGGGGGTGCCCCCCACCCGGCCGGCCTCGCCGAGCTCACCTGGGGGGAACTGCGCGGCTGGTTGGTTGCCACCCTGGAGAACTGGCGGGCGGGGGAGGCCCTGCGCCGCGCGCCGCGCGTGACCACCCGGCACGACGCGGGCACCGAGTCGGCTCTCGTCGCCCGGCACGCCGACACCGACCTGGCCGCGGCCCTGCACGCGGACGAGAACGCGCCCGTGGTCTCGGTCGTCATGCCGGTGCGGGACCGGGTGACCTCGGTCAGCGCGGCGATCGCCTCGGTGCAGCGCCAGACACTCGCCTGCTGGGAACTGCTGGTCGTGGACGACGGGTCCACCGACGGCACCGAGGACCTGCTGCACCGGCTGGCCGCGACCGATCCGCGGATCCATGTGCTGGCCACGCAGGAGGGCCACCGGGGGGTCTCGGCGGCCCGCAACCAGGGCGCCGCCCACGCCCACGGCCGCTTCCTGGCCTGGCTCGACTCCGACAACCAGTGGACGCCCGACTTCCTGCAGACCGTGGTCGGCACCATGGTCGAGAACGACTGGCAGGCCGCCTACGCCACCTCCGAACTGGTGGGCGGGGCACGCCGCCGCTACCGCGCCCTGGACGCCGGGGCCGCCCAGGAGGATCTGCTGGCCCTGCTCGCGGTGGCCAACCACATCGACCTGAACGTGCTCGTGGCCGACCACGTGCTCGTCGGGCAGGTGGGCGGCTTCGACGAGACGCTGCGGCGCACCGTGGACTACGACCTGGTCTGGCGCCTGGCCGAGCGCACCGTGCCCCGGCACGTCGACGTGGTGGGGGTCAGCTACGACGACGACCGTGGCGCCACCGACCGGATCACCGTCCGGGAGCGCCCGAGCTGGCGCGAGGTGGTCAAGAACCGTCACCTGATCGACTGGGAGTCCCTCGCCCGCCAGGGGCGGGGACTCGGCTGGGCCGACGGCTTCGGCCCCGGTCCCGGCGCCTCCGCGAGCGTCGCCCCCGCCTCGGGCCGTGATCCTGCCCGCGTGTCCGTGCTGGTCACCTCCTCCGGACCATGGCCCGCCGCCTGGGTGAGCGCCGCCTCCGCGGTGCGTGCCGCCGGTGCCGGGGAGGACGTCGAGGTCCAGCTGCTCGACGACGCGGGACGGCGCGCGGACACCCTGGTCCTGGCCGCCCTGGGTCGGCTCGACCCGCGGATCACGGTGACCCGGGTCCCGCGCGCGGTCGGTCGGGCCCTCGGCGACAACCTGGCTCTGGCCGCCTCCGCCGGGGGCGTGGTGATCTCGCTCGAGGCCGGTGTGGAGCTGTGGCCCGGGGCATCCGCGGCGCTGCGGGCCGCGCTGGATCGCCGTGAGGTGGCGGTGGCCACGCCCGTGGTGCTGGACCGGGTCGGGCGGCTGGCCGCGGCCGGTCTGCTGCCCGAACCCCCGGCCCCGGACACCGTCCCGTCTGTCTCCGGCGCTGGTTCGTCCGCGTCCGGCGCTGGTTCGTCCGCGTCCGGCACCACCGACCTCGTGCCGGCCCTGCGTGGCCTGGGGCTGACCGACGCCTGGCGCGCCGGGGACCTGCCGTCGGTGACCACGGCGGAGGCCTCCGCCGTCGCGGTCCGCGCCGGTGACCTGATCGCGGCACAGGGGTTCGACCCGCTGTACACCGGACGGTTGGCGACGGCCGATCTGGGGCTGCGCCTGCGGGCAGCGTCCGGGCGGCGTGCGGCCGTGGTCACCACCGCCCTGACCGGGCGGGCGGACCGCCTGCGGCCGGGGGCCCCCTTGCCGCTCGCCACCCACGAACGTCCCGGTGACGCGGTTCCCGATCCGGGCGATCGGCGGACCTTCGCCGAACGCTGGGCCCGGGACCCGGGGCCGGCGGCCGAACTGTTCGCCGAGCCGGCCCCGGAGGCGCTGTGGGCGTCGGCGGGGGTTCGGGTCGTGGGCAGGGACGCCTCGGGCGGTGGCCGGCTCGTGCTGGCCCGCGTCACGCCGAGCCAGGCTCCCGGCGGCACCTCCGGCCTGCCCTGTCTGCGCTGGACCATCAAGACCGCGCTGCCGGCCGGTCCCGCCGCCCTGGGCTGGGGCGATCTGCACTTCGCCCGGGCGCTCGCGGCGGCCCTGGAACGTCTGGGACAGCAGGTGGTGATCGACCATCGCCCCGCGGTCCGGTTGGCGCCCGAGATCCCCGACGACGTCGTCCTGACCCTGCGAGGGCTGGAGCCGGCGCCGGGCGGGAACGCCGCCCCCGGTTCCGGCGCGGCCCGGCTGACCTGGGTGATCAGCCACCCCGATCAGGTGACCGACGAGGAGATCCGCGGTCAGCACCAGGTGTTCGCGGCCTCGCGGCTGTGGGCCCGCCGGGTCTCGGCCCGCGCGGGGGTGGAGGTGCTCCCGCTGTTGCAGGCCACGGATCCGAGTCGGTTTCATCCCGGTGCCGCACCGGGCACGGACTCCCTGCCCGTCATCGCCGGAGGCCCGCCCGGGGCGGGAACGTTCGCGGCCCCGCAGACGCCGGTCGGTCCGCAGACGCCGGTCGGGACGGTGCCCGTCGAGAAGGTGTTGTTCGTCGGGAACTCCCGCAAGGTGTTCCGTCCCGTGGTGCAGCACCTGGTCGAGGCCGGGATCGACGTGGCCGTGTACGGGGCGCACTGGGAACCGTTCCTGGGGCCCGCCGGGGTCCGGGCGACCTTCCTCGACAATGCGCTGCTGCCTGCCGCCTACCGCGCGGCGGGAGTGGTGCTCAATGATCACTGGGACGACATGCGGGCGGAGGGCTTCGTCTCGAACCGGCTCTTCGATGCCGCGGCCTGCGGTGCGCGCGTGGTCAGCGACGCCGTGGAGGGGGCTGAGGAACTGTTCGGGGGCCTCGTGCGCACCTTCGAGGGCCCCGAACAGCTGGTCGAACTGGTGCGGGAGGCTCCGGCCGGATTCCCCGACGATGAGCAGCGGCTGGCGGTGGCCCGGCGGGTGATCCGCGAGCACTCCTTCGACGCGCGGGCGGCGACCCTGCTCGAACATGCGCTGGCCGTACGTGCCGGAGGCTGCGCGGGCTGACCGGGCCCTACGGTCGCGGGTGGTCGCATCCTGCGCGGGACCTGGTCGGACCCGCCGTGGGACCGAGGTCGGGAACCGTGCTCCTGGGAACGTGCTTGACTCCCGCTGGGAGTGCGCTGCGCATGGACTACCCTCGATCCTCCTCGCGACCCGGGACCGAGATGGCCCGGGACATGCCGGATGACCGATAGGGTCGGTGCCCTGACGTGGTCCGGGTTGCGGGACCGCGCGGGGGCGGTCGTCGAACGCGGACGAGGCAAGCGGAGGGACCGGACGTGACGAGGCGCGAGGTGGTGCGCGGCGTGAGATCGGCAATCAAGAGCGGGGTGACCGGACTTCCCGGGGGAAAGGCGGCACTCGCCGCACTGACCTTCCGCCGTCATCGGGATCTCATCATCGCCTCACGGCTCTTCGACCGCGAGTACTACGAGACGGCGTGCGGGGAACGGTTCCGCAACGAGCGCGAGGCGGTCGAGCACTACCTCGTGCACGGGCGCGCGCAGGGGTTCCCCCCGAATCCGCTCTTCGAACAGGAGTGGTTCACGCCGAAGGACCGGCCTCACCGCTCTCACCCGCTCGTGCGCTACATCCAGCGCGGTCCGGGCAAGCACGGTCCCGGGTCCCTGTTCGACGCCGAGCAGTACCTGCTGCGCGTGCCGCGGGCGGCCTCGCATCCCGGCGGCCCGATGGGGCACTTCATCGCCAATGCGAAGCCGGGCGATCTGGTGCCGGTGTCCGCGGACTTCCCGGGGAAGGCCCCCACCTGGGGTGACCTGTATTCGCGGATGCTGGAGGTCACGCGGATCGGGCAGGTGCACCGCTCGCTGCGCGGCAACCGTCGCTTCCGCGAATGGGACACGGAGCGTGAGCGGGCGTTCCTCGACCGCTGGCTCACCGCACCGGTGCCCGGCGCCGCGGGAACCGGGCGCTCCGCCACTCCGGTGGTCAGCGTGATCATGCCGGTGCGGAACCGGCCCGTGCAGGTGCTCGACGCGATCGAGAGCGTCATCGCCCAGACCTTCCCGGACTGGGAGCTCCTGGTGGTGGACGACGGGTCCACCGACGAGACTCCCCAGGTCCTCGCGGCCCAGGCCGAGGCCGACCCTCGGGTGCGGGTGGTACGGATCGAGCCCTCCGGGGTCTCCGCGGCCCGCAATGCGGGCATCGAGGCGGCACGTGGCCGTTTCGTGGCTTTTCTCGACTCGGACAACACCTGGGTCCGGCACTTCCTCCAGGTGACGCTCGCTTCCATGACGGGCGAGGGACACCGCGTCGCCTACTGCGTGGTGGAGGCCCGCGAGATCGACGGCAGGGTGACGTACCTGGCCTTCGACGGCGGCCTGGACCACCTGCTGATCCAGAACCACATCGATCTCAACGCGCTCGTGGTCGAGACCGCTCTGGTCCGTGAGGTGGACGGCTTCGACCCGAGCCTGCGCCGCTGGGTGGACTACGACCTGGTGACCCGTCTCGCCCGGTTGTCGCCACCGGTGCTGCTGCCCTTCGTGGGGGTCCAGTACGACGCCGACGAGGGGATCGGCGATCGGATCACCCGCACCGAGTCCGACCACTGGGAGTTCGTCGTCCTCGGCAAGCACTGGGTCGACTGGGCGGCACTGGAGCGTGGCCTGCCCGATCGGGTCCCCGGACGGGTGTCCGTGGCGATGCCGACCTACCAGGACTGGCGGATGACCCTCGATGCGGTCCGGGCCGTGCTGGCGAACAGCGGCGACGCCGACATCGAGGTCGTCGTGGTGGACAACGGCTCCCGCCGGAGCGTGGCGTCCGTGATCACCGCGACCTTCGCCGGGGACCCGCGGGTCAAGGTCGTCATGGTGCCCCGCAACATCCACTTCGCGAACGGCTCGAACATCGGCTTCGCCCAGTCGACCGGTGAGACCGTGATCTTCCTCAACAACGACACCGAGGTGCGTCCCGGCTGGTTGCCGCCCCTGCTCGCGGGTCTGCAGGACCCCGAGGTGCGCGGAGTGCAGCCACTGCTCGTGTACGGGGACGACACCGTGCAGAGCGCGGGCAGCGTCCTGCCCGGCGGGGACCTCGGGCCGACGGCGTTCCTGGCGAACCACCCGGTGGAGGACGCGCGGAAGGCCGGTCCGCTGCGCCTGCCCGTGGTGACCGCGGCCGCGCTGGCCATGCGCGCCGAGGAGGTCGTGTCCCTGCGGGGTTTCGACCCGATCTACGTGAACGGGTTCGAGGACGTGGACCTGTGCCTCCGTGCCGTCGAGGCGCGGGGCGGGAGCTTCCTGACGAGCCTGGACTCGGTGGTCCGGCACTTCGAGAGCCGCACGCCGGGTCGGGGTACCCGCATCCCGTTCAACCGGAGGATCTGGCTCGAGCGTTGGCGTGGCCGCATGCCCGGATCGGACCTGCACCACTACGAGCGCATCGGCTTCGAGGTCGCTCACCTCGACCCGGGGCGGGCACCGGAGGAGCCCGGGGATGTGAGCATCCCCAAGCCGGTGCTGATCCGGCGCGCCCGGCTCGTGACCCAGGGTCCGGCCGAGGGGCTGCCGTCGCTGCGCTGGGCGATCAAGATCGCGGCACCGGCCGGGGCCAAGGGCGACGGCTGGGGCGACGTGCACTTCGCGCAGAGCCTGGCCCGTGCGCTGCAGCGGCTGGGCCAGGACGTGGTGATCGACCGCCGGGAGGCCGTCCACCGCACCACGGGCTACCTCGACGATGTCGTGCTGGTGCTGCGGGGGCTGGACGAGATCGCGCACATCCCCGGCCGCGTGAACCTCATGTGGGTGATCAGTCACCCCGAACTGGTCACCCCGGCCGAGCTCCTGCGCTACGACCGGACCCTGGCCGCGAGCGTCTCGTGGTCGGCGGCGATGTCCGAACGGACCGGCCTGACCGTGGAACCGCTGCTGCAGGCCACCGCTCCCGATCGCTTCCACCCGGATCTGCCCCGGCTGGAGAACCCCGACGGGGTGCTGTTCGTCGGTACCTCCCGCAACGTGTACCGCACGATCGTGCGGGACGCGGTCGAGGCCGGCCTGGATCCGGCCATCTACGGGGGCGGGTGGGCGCAGTTCGGGGTGGAGGCGCATGTGCGCGCCGACTACCTGCCCAATGAGGAGCTCGGGCGTGCCTACGCCTCGGCCGGGGTGGTGCTCAACGACCACTGGGCCGACATGGCCGAACAGGGCTTCGTCTCCAACCGACTCTTCGACGCCGTCGCCTGCGGCGCCCGGGTGGTCAGCGACGCGGTCGAGGGCGTGGAGGAACTGTTCGGCGGGGCGGTCCAGGTCTACCGCGACCAGGCGGACCTGGCGCGGCTGTGCGGCTCCGGCCGGGACGCGGCGTTCCCCGACGAGGAGGCGCGCCGGGCGATCGCCAAGCGGGTCTGCGCGGAGCACTCGTTCGACGCCCGGGCCCGCCGGTTGCTGGACGCCGCGCTGTCCGTGAGCGAGTCGGCCCCGTGGTCGCTGCGAGGATCCGCCCGTATCGGCTGAACGAGCACGTCCGACGAACCGGCCGCCCTTCGGCGCCGTGTGACGGAACGACGAACCGGCCGGTCCGCCTCTTGGGCGGGCCGGCCGGTCTCGTTTCTGTCGGATGCGGTGCCGCAGGTCGTGCGCGGCTGTCGCGGCACGGGCGCCAGGGTCCGGGAGGCACGCGGCGCCGGCCAGGCACGCAGTGCCGGACCCGGGGGTCCGGCCAGGCACGCAGTGCCGGCCCCCTCGGGCCTCAGCTCAGGCGCGCGGACGGCCCAGAGCGCGGTAGGACCAGCCTGCGTCCCGCCAGCGCTGGGGGTCCAGCGCGTTGCGCCCGTCGAGCACATGGCGTTCCCGCACGAGCAGGGCCAGGGTCGCCGGGTCCAGCTCGCGGTACTCCCGCCACTCGGTGAGCAGCAGCACGGCGTGTGCCCCGGAGCAGGCCTCCTGGACCGAGGTCGCGTAGGTGAGCTGCGGCCAGCTGCGGCGGGCGTTCTCCAGCGCCTGGGGGTCGGTGACCACGACGTCGGCGCCCTGGAGGCGGATCTGCGCGGCGACATTGAGCGCGGGGGAGTCCCGGATGTCGTCGCTGTCCGGCTTGAAGGCCGCGCCGAGCACGGCGACCTTCTTGCCGAGGAAGGAACCGCCGAGGACCTGGCGGGCCAGCTCGACCATGCGGATCCGGCGGCGCATGTTGATCGCGTCGACCTCGCGCAGGAAGGTGAGCGCCTGGTCCGCGCCCAACTCGCCCGCGCGGGCCATGAAGGCGCGAATGTCCTTGGGCAGGCAGCCTCCGCCGAACCCGAGCCCCGCACCGAGGAACTTGGGACCGATCCGCTCGTCGTGCCCGATCGCGCGGGCCAGTCCGGTGACGTCCGCGCCCGCGGCCTCGCAGACCTCGGCCATCGCATTGATGAAGGAGATCTTGGTCGCGAGGAAGGCGTTCGCCGCGGTCTTGACGAGCTCGGCGGTCGGGTAGTCCACCGTGATCAACGGCACCCCGGCGGCCAGCGGGTCGGCGTAGACGGCGTCGAGCATCGCCCTGGCCTCCCCGGCCGCGGAGAGGTCGTCGGGCAGGCCGTAGACGAGCCGGTCGGGACGCTGGGTGTCCACGACGGCGTGCCCCTCCCGCAGGAACTCCGGGTTCCAGGCGAGCATCGCACCGGGTACCGCGGCGGTGACCTGCGCGGCGAGCCGGGCGGCGGTGCCCACCGGCACGGTGGACTTGCCGACCACCAGGTCGCCCGGGCGCAGATGCGGGATCAACGCGCTCACCGCGGCGTTCACGTAGGTGGTGTCCGCCGCGTACTCGCCCTTGCGCTGGGGGGTGCCCACGCAGACGAAGTGCACCATCGGCGGCGCGTCGGCGCCGGTCCGGGCCACGGCGGCCACGTCCGTCGAGAAGGTCAACCGTCCGGTGGCGGTGGCACGTTCGAGGAGCTCGGGCAACCCCGGCTCGAAGAACGGAGGCCGCCCCGCGGCGAGCTCCTTGATCTTTCCTTCGTCCACATCGATGCCGAGCACCTCGTGCCCGAAGTCCGCCATGCACGCGGCGTGCACGGCGCCGAGGTAACCGCAACCCACGACCGAAATACGCACCCGGAGAGGCTATCGGCTCCAGCGACCGGAGGATGCACGCGGTCGCGGACTGCCACCACGTGGGGCTGTTCGGGGTGACCAACTATCCCCCGTTCTCCCGGCAGGCGAGTCGTCGGTCGTCTCCTAGGCTGACCCCATGCGTTTCGGACTCTTCGTGCCTCAGGGATGGCGGCTGGACCTGGTAGGGATCGAACCGACCTACCACTGGGAGGCGATGCGGGACGTCGCCCAGCTCGCGGACCGGGGCTCCTTCGAGTCGGTGTGGGTCTACGACCACTTCCACACCGTTCCTGTACCCACGACCGAGGCGACCCATGAGGCGTGGACGGTGATGGCGGCCCTGGCGGCCGCGACCCACCGGGTGCGCCTGGGGCAGATGTGCACCTGCATGGGTTACCGCAACCCTATGTACCTGGCCAAGGTGGCGGCCACGGTCGACGTGATCTCCGGTGGCCGCGCCGAGATGGGCATCGGCGCGGGTTGGTACGAGCACGAGTGGAACGCCTACGGGTACGGCTTCCCGGGCGCCGGGGACCGCCTGGCCATGCTCGCCGAGGGCGTGGAGATCATGCGGCAGGCGTGGCGGGACGGCGAGGCCACCCTGGCCGGCGAGCACTACCAGGTGGACGGCGCGATCTGTCGCCCCAAGCCGCTGCAGGACGGCGGCGTCCCGCTGTGGGTGGCCGGCGGCGGGGAGAAGAAGACCCTGCGGATCGCCGCGGAGTACGCCGCCTACACGAACTTCGACGGAACCCTGGACGGTTTCCGGCACAAGTCCGCGATCCTGGAGGACCACTGCCGTGACCTCGGCCGCGACTACGGCGAGATCGTCCGGTCCGCGAACTACAACGTGGTGATCGGCCGGGACGAGGCCGAGGTGGCCGAGCGCCTGGAGTGGATCGAGGACCACTACCGCCCCCTGGTCAGCCCCGAGACCCTGGCCGCGACGGTGGAGATGTTCCGCACCGGTCCGCTCGTCGGCACTCCCGAGCAGATCGTGGAGCGGCTGCGCGAGCTCGAGGCCGCCGGCATGACCTACGCGATCACCTACTTCCTCGAGGCCGCCTACGACGACAGCGGGATCCGGCTCTTCACGCAGGAGGTCGTGCCGGCACTGGTCGGTTGACCGGGGCGGGGACGGGTTCCGGATCCCGGCCGGGTGGCCGCTCGTCCCGAGCGGGCACCGTGCCCACGGCGACCAGGGCGGCGAGGGCACAGCCGGCGAAACTGAGCGGATACCCCGCCGAGCCGGCCTCCACGACCACGGTGACCAGGGGCGGGGTGAGCACCGCCACCAGGTTCTGCCCGGTGTTGTGGATGCCCAGGGACCGACCGGCCCACCGGCTACCCGCGCGTTCGGCGACGGCCGTGTAGGCCAACCCGTTCACGCTTGAGGTGATCACCGAGGCAACGGCCAGCACGCCCACGACGGCCGCGACATCGGCCCAGGCGCACAGGGAGAGCACGACCATGGTGATCGTGATCCCCGTGGCGAGCACCCGCATCGGGGAGAGCCTGAGGCCGACCCGGTCCGACCACCAGCCGGCGACGAGCCGTGCCGCCGCACCGGCGAGCGAGGAGCCCGCCAGCAGGGTCCCGGCGATGCCCGAGGACCAGCCGCGCTCGTGCACGAGAAAGTCGTACGCGAAGGCAGAAATCATGAACTGGGGCAGGACCAGCAGCGCGCTCGCCGCGTGCAGCCGCCACAGGAAGGGTGCCCGGTAGGGGTTCGCGTTCCCCGCCGCTCCGGCCCGGGGCAGATCGGGGTCGCGCACCGCTGCCAGGGCCAGGGCACCCGTGGCCAGGCACCCGACCCCGAGGACGGCGAACGCGGTGCCGTAGCCGTGGCGGCCCGCGGGCGGGAGGACCAGCGCGGCCACGGCGAGGCCCAGCGGCTGGCTGGTCTGTCGTACCCCCATGGCCAGCCCTCGCTCGTGGGCGGCGAACCAGCCCAGGATCAGCCGGCCGCTCGCCGCGTGCACGCACGAGCTCGCCGCACCGGCGGCGACGAGCGCGGCCACCAACCACCACGAGCGCACCGGGCACGCGCTCGCGGCCGCGAGCGCACCTGCCGCCAGGCACAGACCTCCGCCGAGCACCACCCGTTCACCCACCCGGTCGGCGAGCGCTCCCCAGGCGGCCAGGGCCAGGAGCACACCGGTGATCGGGGCGGAGACGAGCACCGCCCGGTCCGAGGCGCCCACACCGGCCGTGCGCAGGACAGGCACGAGATAGGGCATGCCGTACTGGGTGGCACAGGCGCAGATCATCGCGGCCAGGCCGACGCCCAGGATCGCCCAGCGTCGGGTGGGGGAGTGGGTCACGGCTTCACCCTAGTCCCGGGCATCCATCTATTGAGATAGGCATATCACTATGTGGACACGGAGGGTTCGCGGAGATGCCCGGCCCTCACCGGGGCGCCGCCGTGCTCCCCGCTTCGCACCCTCTGCTCATGTCCGCGCCCCGTGCCCTGTGCCCCCGTGCTCGCCTCCGTGTCCGTAATGACTCTGTGTGCGCAATGACTACCCTGTGGTGATCATGTGGCTAGGATGACCGCATGACGGACGTGCTCACCGCACAGGGCTACCCGGCGGCTCACGGCTCGCCGGACGGAGAACCGTCCTGTTCGGAGGAGTCGCCGGCCCGCCTCGAGGAGTCGTACGGAGCGCGGTTCCAGGCGTGGCTCGCCGGGCTCGCCCATCCGTACCTGGGCGGCGACCCGGTGGAACTGGGCAGCGGCCGCGGCGACCGGGTCCGGACCTGGCTCGATCTGGGGGTCACGCGGATCACCCTGGGTGAGCCGGATCGGGCGCGCCGGGACGGCCTCGCGCGGCGTTTCGGCGCAGATCCGCAGGTCCGGGTGTGCGACCTCGACCTGGGTGACCCTGAGAGCCTGCCCGGGGCGTCCTACACGGCCCTCGTCTCGTGCGGTGTCCTTTCCCGGGTGAGCGACCCGGCCGCCTCCCTGCGGGCCGCCTATCGGCTCTGCGGTCCGGGCGCCTACGTGGTGACCGTCGTGCCGGCACTCGGGCGGGTCGGTCGGCATCCCGGCCGGGAGTCGGGTCTCCCGCGTCGCTTCACCCGCGCTTCCCTGGCCCAGGCCTACGACGATGCGGGCATCCCCGTGGAACGGGTGCGGTACGTGAACGCGCCGGGTCTGCTCGGGCAGTACCTCAGCGGGACGGCGCTCGGTCGGGTCCCGGGACACGAGCTGCTCGCGACGGTCTGGGACCGCACGCTGGTCCCGCTCGCCCGGCGGGTGGAACGCCGTCTGTGGCCGCCGTTCGGGCAGGTGGTCCACGCCGTGGGGCGGGTACCGGGCCGTCGCTGAGCAGGGAGGGCCGGACGGTCCGATCGCTCGTCGACCGCGGCCGGCGTCCGGCGATCCTTCCGGAACCGGCCCGGCGACACCCCGGAGGGCGTGGTCAGCTGGGGGAGAACCGCTCCCGACTGCGTTCGAGGAGACCCAGCAGGTAGTCGCCGTAGCCGCTCTTGCGCATCTGGTCGCCCAGCGCCCCGAGCTGCTCGTCGTCGATCCAGCCCTCGCGCCAGGCCACCTCCTCGATGCAGCCGATCTTGTACCCCTGCCGGGCCTCGATCGCCTGGATGAAGACGGCGGCGTCCATCATGGCCTCGAAGGTGCCGGTGTCCAGCCACGCGGTGCCGCGCTCCAGCACGCTCACGTGCAGCCGGCCCTCGTTCAGGTAGACCTCGTTCACCGTGGTGATCTCGAGTTCGCCCCGGGCGCTGGGCCGGATGGTGCGGGCGATCTCCACCACCGAGTTGTCGTAGAAGTAGAGCCCCGGCACGGCGTAGGAACTCTTCGGTTCGGCGGGCTTCTCCTCGATGGAGGTCACGCGCCCCTCGGCGTCGAAGTCCACGACGCCGTAGTCCCGCGGATTGGCGACGTGGTACGCGAACACCTGGCCGCCGTCCACCTGGGTGTGCCGGCGCAATGCCGTACCCAGGCCGGAGCCGTGGAAGATGTTGTCGCCCAGCGCGAGAGCCACGCGGTCGGCACCGATGAAGTCCGCCCCGATGTGGAACGCCTGGGCCAGGCCCTCGGGACGTGGTTGCACCGCGTACTCCAACCGCATGCCCAGCGTGCTGCCGTCCCCGAGCAGGCGCTGGAACTGGGACGAGTCCTGCGGGGTGGTGATGATCAGGATCTCGCGGATGCCCGCCATCATCAGGGTCGACAAGGGATAGTAGATCATCGGCTTGTCGTACACGGGCATCAGCTGCTTGCTGACGCCCTTCGTGATGGGGTGCAACCGTGTGCCGGAACCGCCGGCGAGGATGATCCCGCGCATGTCAGCCGACGATACTGCATACCCTCCCGGTGACTCCTCGTCTCCGGGGCACGGGTCGGGTCTTCGGGTGGTCCCACCCGTCCCGTCGGATCTCTGCCGGTAGGCTGCGGTGCTCGGGCGGCTGCTCGCGGGCCCGTTACGGCGGCCGGGAGGGGTGAGCGGCCCCGGACCGTGAGAAGGATGATGCGCGCACTTGTGGTGATGGCGCACTACGACGCCGACGGCCAGGTCTCCGGGCACGCGCTCCGGCAGATGGACGCCTGGGCCGAGGTCGCCGACCGGCTGATCGTGGTGAGCACGGCAGAACTTAAGGACCCCACGGTGGTCCGGGAAATCACTTCCCGGGCAGAACTGGTCACGCGACCCAACTTCGGCTACGACTTCTACAGTTACAAGACCGGACTGGACCGGGCCGGCGACCTCTCCGGTTACGACTACGTGGTCGTCTGCAACGACAGTTACGTGGGCCCCCTGATCCCCTACCGGCGCATTTTCGCCGACATGGAGGAACGCCCCGCGGACTTCTGGGGGCTCACCTATACCCCCCGCCGCGGGTGGCACGTGCAGAGCTTCTTCGTCGCGTTCCGGTCCTGGGTGGCGCGTTCGGAGGCCTTCCGCTCCTTCTGGCGCACGATGACCCCGATCTCGGACCGGGCCGAGGTGATCCGGCGGTACGAACTCGGGATGACCGCGCACCTGCGGTCCGCCGGTTTCCGCCCCGGGGGGTACTTCCAGGAGTCGGAGGCGGACCGACGGCTGGCCCGGGCCCGTCACCTGTGGTTCGCCTGGCACGTCATCCGTGCCCAACCGCGCGCCCGGCGTGGGCGTGCGCTCCGGCGCGTCCCGCTGGAGCCCTGGAATCCGGTGGCCTGCCTGGCCGACCGAGCGTTGACGGAGGGCCGGTTGCCCGTCGTGAAGATCGACACCCTGCGGTACGACCCCTACCGGCTCGGCTCCGACCGGTTGCTGCGGGCCTGCGAGGAGCGCTACCCCGAGCAGTTCGCGGACGTGCGCGCCTACCTGGAGCGCACCCAGGTCCAGTACCCGGGGCGGGCCGGGGAGAGCACGGGCCCGGTCGTCCCCCCGTGGCCGGTGCGCGCCGCGATCGGGTACGTGCGATGAGGGCACGGCTGCCCCGGCGCGGGATCACGCGGGTGATCAAGGCGGCCCCCGGGAGTTCCCGGGCGATCCGCACCGCGCGCCTGGCACGCGCCGTCCGCAGGGTCCTCGCCAGCGGGGTCTTCGACCGGTCCTGGTACGAGCTCCAGCGGGGGCGGCACTTCCGCAACGACCGCGCGGCGGTGCAGGACTACCTCCAGCACGGCCGGGGCGCGGGGCTCTCCCCGCATCCGCTCTTCGAACCGGAGTGGGCCGACCGCGCCAAGTGGCGCTCGCGCCGGGTCGACCCCCTGCTCCACTACCTGGGCAAGACCCGGTTGCGGAACTGGGCCCAGCCTCACGTGCTCTTCGACCCGGGAGCCGGCGGGGTCGAACCCAGCAGGTCCGGGGCCGACCCAGGCCCGCTCTCGCGGTTCCTGGCCGGCGTCCGACCCGACTCCGTGCTCCCGCTCGCGCACGTGTTCGACCGGCCGGCCGAGGTGCGCTGGGACCGGACCGTGGCACATCTGCGGGAGCACTGCGCCCGCTGGGTCGAGCAGGAACGGCTGCGCCGGGCACCGCGACACGTCGCCCACCTCGACGAGGATGCCCAGCGTGCCTTCCGGCGGGAGTTCGCACACCTCGGACCGACCGGCGGGACGCCTGGCCAGCCCCTGGTCACCGTGGTCATGCCGGTCTGGAACCGGGCGGCCAAGGTCGGTCGCGCGGTGGCGTCGGTACAGGCGCAGACCTTCGGCGACTGGGAACTCGTGGTCGTCGACGACGGATCCACGGACGACACCCCGCACGTGCTCGAAGGCCTGGCCCACTTCGAGCCGCGGCTGCGCGTGCTGCGCGCCGAGCGCGAGGGGGTCAGCGCCGCCCGCAACCGGGCCATCGCGGCGGCCCGTGGCCGGTACGTCGCGTTCCTCGACTCCGACAACACCTGGGAACCGGACTTCCTGCGGCTGGTGCTGGCCGCGATGACCCGCCGCGACCTGCCCGCCGCCTACTCGGCCATGCAGCTCCAGCACGGCGATCGCACCACCTACCGGGGCTTCTCCGGTGGCCGGGAGTACCTGCTCGTGGGCAACCACATCGACCTGAACGTGCTCGTGGTCGAGACGGCGCTCCTGCGTGAGGTCGGCGCGTTCTCCACCGACCTGCGCCGCACGGTCGACTACGACCTCGTGCTCAAGTTGAGCGAACGGACCGAGCTCCGCTACCTGCCGTTCATCGGTGCCGTGTACGCCGAGGACGCCGAGGACGACACCCGGATCAGCGTGCGGGAGCCGCTCTCCTGGGACTACGTCGTGCGCTCGCGGCACCTGGTGGACTGGGCCACGGCCGGGGCCGCGCCCCGGGTCCCCGGCCGGATCAGCGTCGTCCTCTGCGCGCACAACTGCACGCCCCACGTCCGCCGCGCGGTGGCCGCACTGCTCGCGGGGGCGGGGGAGGCCGACCTCGAGATCGTGGTCGTGGACCGGGCCTCCCGGCGTTCCCAGTCCCTGTCCCTGGCCGCCCTGTCGCTCGCGGACGCGCGGGTCCGGGTGGTGCGGACCCCGGTCGACGTGGGGTTCGGGCTCGGGGTGGACCTCGGGCTGGCGGACTCCACCGGCGAGATCGTTCTGGTCGGCGATCCGGTCACGGTGGTCGGCCAGGACTGGGCGCAGCTGGTGACCGAGTCCCTGGCCGATCCCGGGACCGCCGCGGTCTGCCTGCTCACCAGCGGCCCCGACGGCACGATCACTGCCGCCGGTGCCACCTTCACCGCCGGTGGCGGGTTGCCCACGCCCTTCCTCAAGGACCTGCCCGTGGACGACGCGGTCGCCCTGGGACCGAGCACCGAGGTGCCTGCCCTGTACGGGCCGGTCTGGGCGGCGCGGGCGGCGGATCTGCTCGCGGTGCGCGGGCTGGACTGCCTCTTCGTCCAGTCCTGGCACGCCACGGACCTGTCGCTGCGGCTGGTCGCCGCGCGGGGCGGCAGCGTGCGTCTGCTGACCGGCTGCGAGGTGCTGTGGTTGCCGGGCGAGGACGGCGAGGAGCCCCGGGCCACCCGCGACGACGAGCTCTTCCAGGAGCGCTGGAGCCAGGGCGTCCCGGTCACGGGCGCGCACCTGTGGCAGGCGGCCGGATTCCACCTGGCGCATCACCGCCTCGAACGTGACGACGCCCTCGGGCGGCGCCGCGCCCACCCCGTGCTCGTGCGTCCGGCGGCCACGGTGACCTCCGGACCCGGAGTCGGACTGCCGCGCCTGCGCTGGGCGCTCAAGACGGCGGTCCCGGCGGGGGAGCATCGCGCGGCCTGGGAGGACTGGCACTTCGCGAGGTCCCTCGCGGCGTCCCTGCGTGGGCTCGGCCAGGACGTGGCGGTGGACCTGCGGGAGGCGGCCTACCGGGCCTCGGGGTACCTGGACGACGTCACGGTCGTGCTGCGGGGACCGGACCAGGTGGACCCGGACGAGTCCCAGGTCACCCTGCTGTGGGTGATCAGCCACCCCGACCTGGTCACCGCCCGGGAGGTGGCGCGTTTCGACCGCGTCTTCGCGGCCAGCACGAGTTGGGCCCGCGACGCCGGGGAACGCTGGGGTGTTCCGGTGCAGCCGCTCCTGCGGTGCACGGACCCTGCCCGGTTCCGTCCGGGGGCGGGGGAACCGGACACGGGGGCGCCGGTCCTGTTCGTCGGCAACTCCCGGGGTACCTACCGGGCGGCCCTGCGCCAGGCCGTGGACGCGGGGGTGGACCTGCACGTCCACGGCGAGGGTTGGGAGCCCTTCCTCCCCGCAGAAATGATCAAGTCGGCCTCGCTGCCCGACCCGGACGAACTGCCCTGCGCCTACGCCTCCGCAGGGATCGTCCTGGACGACCGCGGGGACGACGTGTGTGAGGGGTTCGTCCCGAGTCGGGTGTTCGACGTGGTGGCGACCGCCGGGCGCCTGCTCAGCGATGAGGCCGTCGGGGTCGAGGACGTCTGCGACGGGTCGGTCCGCACCTGGCACGCTCCCGCCGAGCTGACCGAACTGCTCCGCGAGCCGCCCGAGAAGAGCTTCGCCGACCGGGAGCACCGTCTCGCGGTCGCCGAGCGGATCCACCGGGAGCACAGCTTCGACGCCCGCGCCCGGGAACTGCTGCAGGCGGCGATCTCGGTACGCGAAGGGCGCTGATCCCCCGCCTGGACGACTGACCCCACCGGACGACGGGACGGGCCCGCATCCCCGGGAGGGGGTGCGGGCCCGTCGTGCCATCAGGTCCTGTGGTGCCGTGGCGTCCTGCGTGCTGGCATGGTCCGTTGCAGGACAGTGCCTTACCAGCGGGGGAGCGTCCCCGTCCCGTACCGGCCGTAGGCGGCGGCCGCAGCCAGGTGGGTGCGCCACCCGACGCAGGAGCTCAGGCCGGTCAGCAGGGGGTCGGGCCGCAGCCCGTTCCCGCCGAGGTCGGCCACCGTCTTCTTGGGGTCGAAGGCCACCATGCTCGCCCTGAAGATGTAGTTGTTGCTGTACGCGTTGTTGCGCCCCACGATGTCGTGCATGTACATGGCCGTGGTCTTGGGGCTGCGGGTGAACGGCATGGTGGAGTACACGAAGAGGTTGGACCGGATGGAGTTGTTGCGCACGTCCCCGTGGAGCAGGATCTGGCGCCCGCCCCGGCCGATCGTGTTGTACCGCACCATCACGTGCCAGGGGCCCGGCGCGGCATAGACACCGCCGTCCCCGAGCTTGATCCCTGAGCCCTGCGGGTGACCGAAGATGATGTTGCGCTCGATGATCCCACCGGCGGAATTGTTGCCCTGGAACTGCACGTACATGTTGTGGTCCATACCCGGGTCCGCGATGGCCGCGTCGTGGACGCAGTTGCCCGAGAACACGAAGCCACGCGGCGGCCCGGCCGGCGAGTTCCGGATGACCACGTTCGCGAGCGAGGTGGTCTGCCGTGCCCCGAACATCTCACTGTTGTTGATCTTCCAGTGCGAGCCGCCCCACATCGCCAGGGACGCCCTGGCGTGGTCGACCGCCTGCAGGCGCAGCCCGGAGACGTACCAGTAGTCCGCGTTCGTGAGCAGCATTTCGCCCAGGATCAACGGGGTGTGGGCGGGATCGGCGGCCTTGATCGTGATCGGACGGGTGGCGGTGCCGGGGTGGACCACCGGACGGATCAGTCCGGTGCGGTAGACACCCGACTGCAGTTCGAGGGTGTCCCCGGCCCGGAGGTTGCTCATGGCCAGTTGGAGATCGTCTCCGGGGGAGACGACGACGTCTGACGCCACCCGGACGGTCACCGGGGACACCGGGACGGCCGAGGTGGCGTGGGCGGACGAGACGGACACGAGAGGGGCGGTGACTGCTGCCGCCACGGTGACCACCGCGGATCGACAGAGGAAGGACCGCACCCGGCCGCGGGACATGCGGCGCACAGGGGTGGCTGGCATGGATGCCGCGTCGACCGTCGCGGCGCCGGACTTGAGGCCTTGGCCTCAGGTTCACCCGTTCGTGGGAGGTCTTCTCGGCTGTCCGTCGGTCACCCGGCGGCGCGCAGCGCGCGGTAGAACGCCGAACAGTCGCTCCACTTCGGGAGCAGCCCCTGCTCCCGTGCCTGGGCCAGGGTGGGCGCCTGGGCGTCCTTGGCGGACAGCACCGGCTCGACGTCCTCGGGCCAGGCGATCGCCAGCTCGGGGTCCATCGGGTGCAGGCCGTGCTCACGGGTGGGCGCGTAGACCTCGCTGCACAGGTACACCACGGTCGCGTCGTCCGTCAGCGCGAGGAACGCGTGCCCGAGCCCCTCCGACAGGTACACCGCGGCCCGCTCCTGGTCGTCCAGGCGGACGGCGTCCCAGGTGCCGAAGGCGGGGGAGCCCTCCCGGATGTCGACGATCACGTCGAGGACCGCACCGCGCACGCAGGTCACGTACTTCGCCTGGCTGGGCGGCACGTCCGCGAAGTGGATACCCCGCACGGTGCCGCGGCGGCTGATCGAGCAGTTCGCCTGGGCGAGGTTCAGCCGGTGTCCCACGGCCTCCGCGAGGGCCTCGTGCCGGTACCACTCGAGGAAGGTTCCCCGGTCGTCGCCGAACTGGCGGGGGGTCAGAGCGAAGGCGTCGGGCACGCTGAGTTCTCGGATCTGCACGGTGACAGGGTAGCGACGCCGTGGTGACCGCTCTCGATCCGCGGTCCCGGCGAAAATCGGGCGTCCGGACCGCTAATCTGGGCAGGCCATGTCGACGGAGAAGATCCCTGGTGCCGGGCTCCTGGCGTCCCGGGCGGTTCAGGCCGCCACCGGTGACCCCCTGCCCCCGGACGTGCCGGTCAGCATCGTGCTCTGCATCCTCAACGAGGAGCGGCACATCCGCGCCGCGGTCGAGTGCGCCCTGTCCCAGGACCACGCCGGTGAGCTGGAGCTCGTGGTGGCCCTGGGCCCGAGCCGGGACGCGACCGACGCGATCGTGGCCGACCTGGCCGCGGCCGATCCCCGGGTGCGCTGGGTGCGCAACCCCAGTCCCACGGGTGCCACCCCGAGCGGTCTGAACGCCGCCATCGCCCTCACCCGGTACCCCGTCGTGGTACGGATCGACGGCCACTGCCTGCTGCCGCCGGACTACGTGCGCACCGCGGTGGAGACCCTGCGGCGGACCGGTGCGGACAACGTCGGCGGGGTCATGGCCGCCGAGGGCGTCTCGGTCTTCGAGCAGGCCGTGGCCCGGGCGATGACCAGCCGGATCGGCGTGGGCAACGCGGCCTTCCACACCGGCGGTGAGGAGGGCCCGGCGGACACCGTCTACCTGGGCGTCTTCCGCCGGACGGCCCTGGCCCGGGTCAACGGCTACGACGAGGCCTTCTTGCGTGCCCAGGACTGGGAGATGAACCTGCGCATCCGCACCTCGGGCGGCCTGGTCTGGTTCACGCCCGCGCTGCGGGTCTCCTACCGGCCACGCCCGAACGTGCGTGCCCTCGCGCGGCAGTACTACCACTACGGGCGGTGGCGCCGGGTGGTCATGCGCCGTCATCCCGGCACCGCGAGTTTCCGGTACCTCGCCCCGCCGGTCGTCGTGGCCGGGGTGGCCGCCGGCCTGCTCGCCGGGCTCCTGTGGTGGCCGGCATTCGTGCTCCCGGGCGGGTACCTGGCCGGGGTGCTGGCGGGGTCCGCCGTGGAGGGGCGAGAGCTCGGCTGGGCAGCCCGGCTGCGCCTGCCCGTGGCGTTCGCGGCCATGCACCTGAGCTGGGGCAGTGGCTTCCTGCTCAGTCCCCGCGGACTGGGCGACCAGGCCTGCGGGGGCGGCCTCGAGGTGCCACCCGCCAGGACGACGAGGGCCGGCGCGCCCCCCGCGACCGGGTTGCCGGCCGTGGCCGGGGTTCCGCCCCGGACCGGGGTGCCCACGGCACCGAGTCCGGTGACGGGACGGCGGACGACGAACTGAGGCGCGACGTCAGCGGGCGGGAGCGGGACTGCGGTCGGCCGCCCAGGCGGCCAGCTGGCGGGCGAACTGTGCCCCGTCGTGACGCCAGTCGAGCTCCCGTACCGCGGCCACACGTCCCGCGGTCGCCAGCCGATTGCGGCGCGTCGGGTCGTCGCGCAGGGTCAGCACCGCGTCGACCACCGCCTGGGGATCGCCGAACGGGACCACCTCGCCGCAGCCGTGTCGCTGCACGAGCTCGGCGGCTGCCGCGTTCGGGGTGCTCACCACGGGCACGCCGTGCGCCATGTACTCCATGATCTTCGTCGGCCGCGAGTGTGCGTAGTTGGGCTCGTCGTGCAGCAGGGACAACCCGGCCAGCGCGCCGTCGAGCAGGGGCAGCGCCGTGGCGTTGGGCACGAAGCCGTGGTGGTAGACCCAGCCCTGCTCGTGGGCGTGGGCCACGGTCTCCCGGCAGTCCGGGTCGGCCGGTCCGATCAGCTCCACCCGCACCCGGCCCGCCAGTACCCGGCCCACCTCGACCAGTTCCTCGGCGCCCCGGGGCACGGTGAGCCGCCCGAGGTAGACGACGCGGTCGTTGCCGGCCGGTTCGGGTTCCGCGGCCGGCACCAGGACGCTGTTGGGCACCACGGGGTGCTCGTGGGCGAACCGTGGCCGGTAGCCCTCCTCGGCGAGGAGCAGGCGGAGCCGGCGGTCCGCCCACTGTTCGAGCCTGCGCACCGCTGCGGCCGCGAGCGGTCGCAGCGGCCCGGGCATCCAGCCACGCATCCCCAGGGCCGCCGCCGTGTCCTCGTGCACGTCCCAGACCCGCACCGGGCCGCGCCGCCCGGCCACGGCCAGGGCGAGCAGCAGTTCGGGGTCGTGCACGAGCACGACGTCCTGCCGTCCCCGCTCACGCCGGACCAACCGGGCGGCCGCGAGAGTTGCCCCCAGTCGCCGTCGTCCTCGGGCCCGGGGCAGCTCCAGCGCCCGCACGCCTGCGGGCGGGGTACGCCCGTAGGCCTGGAAGGGCGCGGCGTAGGTGACCTCGGCACCCGCGTCCAGGAGGGAGCGCAGTTGCCGGTGCCGGATCCGGGCATCCTCGGGGTCGTGCACCACCGTGACCACGAGCACCCGCAGGCCGGTCGGGTCCGGGGCGGGTGCCGCGGTCACTTGACCGAGGCCTCGTAGGCGGCGACGACCTCGGCGGCCGGGCCGTCCATGCGCAGGACGCCGTGGTCGATCCACAGGGCTCGGTTGCAGGTGTCGAGCACCGCCTGGAGCGCGTGGCTGACCAGGAACACCGTGCCCGCCTGGGTCCGCAACTGGCGGATCCGCTCCTCGCTGCGCTTCTGGAAGGCCTTGTCGCCCACCGCGAGCGCCTCGTCGATGAGCAGCACCCGGTGCGAGACGGAGGCGGCGATCGCGAAGCGCAGGCGGGCCTGCATGCCGCTGGAGTAGGTGCGCATCGGCAGCTCGAGGAAGTCGCCGATCCCCGCGAAGTCGACGATGTCCTCGTACTTCTGGCTCACCTCGCCCCTGGTCATGCCCAGGGCCAGGCCACCGAGGACGACGTTGCGCTCCCCGGAGAGTTCGTTGATCATGGCGGCGTTCACGCCCAGCAGGGTGGGCTTGGTGTCGGCGAAGATGCCGCCGCTGGCGGCGGGGGTGAGGCCGGCGATCGCGCGGAGCAGGGTCGACTTGCCCGACCCGTTGTGCCCGACGACCCCGATGGCCTCGCCCTCGTACGCCGTGAAGCTCACGCCCTTCAGCGCATGCACCTCGCGGATCCGGCGCATGCCGGCCGCCCGCTTCAGCAGGCGCCGGTCGGTCTTGGCGGCCTTCCCGGTGGCGTACACCCGGTACGTCACGTGCAGGTCCTCCACGACGACGGTGGGCCGGGCTGTTTCCCGTGCCTCGGTGGTCGTGGTCAGGGCGCTGGTCATCGCTTCCTCGTCGGTGGCGCTGTGGTGCGTACGGAGCTTGGTCGACTCACTCACGGCCGTAGACCTCCTCCGCACGCCAGAACCAGATGAACCCGACGACGGCCAGGCCGACGGCCCAGAGGCAGCCCATCGTCCAGTCGTGCGCGTTCGGGTACTTGCCGTCGAGCACCAGGGAACGCCCCATCGAGAGGAAGATACTCAATGGATTGGCCAGGAGGATGTGCTGGACGATGCCGTGGCCGGTTCCGACCATCCTCTGGACCGGGATGATCACGCCGCTGATGTAGAACAGGATGCGGGTCATGAACGGGATCAGCTGGGCGATGTCCCGAAGGTGAGCCGTCATCCGGGCGGCGACGAAGGCGACGCCGAGGTTGAAGAGTCCCATCAGCGCGACCACCGGGATCGCGAGCAGCCACTGCCAGTGGATGAGCTGTGCGTGCTCGCTCGTGAGCGCCATCGGCGCGTGCCAGTGGTGCACGTACCCGAACACGTCGGTGACCGCGTGCGGTTCGTTGTGCGCCGGGGCGAGCCCGAGATTGGTGAAGAAGACCACCACGTACATGGTGCCGAGCATGGGGATCATGTTCAGCCCCTGCTGGATGGCCACCGAGCACGGCAGGACCGCCCGGGGGAAGTGCAGGGTGGTGACCAGACCGATGTTGCTCACGATCGAGCGCGCTCCGTCGGCCAGGCTGCCCGCGAAGTACTGGAACAGGAAGACGCCGCAGACCAGGGACCCGACGTAGTTCGGCGGGCGGCTGGTGCTGGGCAGGAGCAGGGTGAACACCGCCCCGTAGACGGCGGCTGTGAGCAGCGGCCGCAGCACGATCCACGCCATGCCGAGCCGGTCGGCCTCGTTCTCGGCCCGGAACCGGGACAGGGCCAGTTCGTAGGTGAAGGGCAGTCTGCTGAACAGGTCCCGTAGGTAGCGGATCAGCGGTGGGCGGCCCCCCACCTTGGCCAGGCCGAAGCGGGTGTCCGCACGGCGGGCCGGCAGGATTGCGCCGAGGGTGCTCACAAATGCTCCACGGTGGGTGAGTCGACTAACCGGCCTCGGGTGTCCAGGACCCTCCGGGCCGTCTTGGCGATGGTGTCCAGGTCGTAACTGCTGTGGTCCTGGATCAGGACCGTGACGTCGGCCCGGGCCAGGGCCGCGTCCAGATCGGTGACCGAGCTCAGTTCCCGGTCACCGACCCTCCACAGGGGGACGTACGGATCGTGGTACGACAGTTCCGCGCCCGCGGCGAGCAGTTTGCGCGCCAGGGGCACCGCGGGGGACTCCCGCTGGTCCGAGATATCGCGTTTGTAGGTCACGCCGAGCATGAGCACGTCCGATCCGCGCACCGCCCGGCCCGCGTCGTTGAGGAGATCCTGCACCCGGCGCGCCACGTACTCGGGCATGCCGTTGTTGATCTCCTGGGCCAGCTCGACGAACCGGAAGGCGTAGCCGAGTTCGCTGCGCACCCGGGCCGACAGGTAGTTCGGGTCGATCGGGATGCAGTGGCCCCCGACCCCGGGCCCGGGGCGGAAGGCCTGGAAGCCGAAGGGCTTGGTGCTCGCGCAGCGGATGACGTCCCACAGATCGATGCCGAGTTCGTGGCAGAACCGCGCCATCTCGTTGACCAGGGCGATGTTCACGTGCCGGTAGGTGTTCTCCAGCAGTTTCGCCATCTCGGCCTCGCGGGTGCCGCGAGCACGCACCACCTCGTCCACCAGTCGCCCGTAGAAGGCCTGCGCCCGATCCGCGCACGCGGGGGTGCAGCCGCCGACCACCTTGGGGGTGGTGCGGAAGGTGTAGCGGTCGTTGCCCGGGTCGATCCGTTCCGGGGAGAACGCGAGGAAGAGGTCGTGGCCCACCCGCAGGCCTCCCGCCTCCAACCGCGGGCGGAGCAGTTCCTCCGTAGTGCCGGGGTGGGTGGTGGACTCGAGGACGACGAGGGTGCCCGCCCGCACATGCTGGGCCACCGAGTCCGTGGCGGCGAGAACGGCGCTCAGGTCCGGTCCGCCCTCGGGGGACAGCGGGGTGGGGACGCAGATCACCACGGTCGAGGCCTCGGCGATCGCGGACGCCTCGTCGGTCGCGCGGAAGCCGCGCCGCATCATTTCGTGGACGTCGTCGTCACTCAGGTCGTCGACGTGGGAACGACCGGAGGACAGGCCCGAGACGACGCGGGGGCTGCGGTCGATTCCGACAACGCTCAACCCGCTACGGCATGCCTCCTGGGCTAGAGGAAGGCCGACATAGCCGAGTCCGATCACAGCGAGGTCGGTAGACAAGGAACTCCAATACGTCTGCGAGTCGTCACGAAGCAGCCGGCGAGGACGGCACACCAGGAGGACGGCACACCAGCCTGACAGCGCATTCTCGCACGCGCCGCTGTGCGCCGGGTTCGGATCCCACGGCAGCCGCTGTTCGGGTGAGGTCGGTCGTGGGACCCGCCCGGTGGGACCGTGCCGGCACGGCGGGGACGAGATCAGCCCGAGGAACGCAGCGCCGCCCGAAGACGATTGCGGCCGCGGTCGATGCGGACCATGAGCCGGACCAGCTTGCGGTTGCGCAACCTGCGGTGGCGTTCCATGAGCGCCCGGTGCCGGGCCTCCAGGACGTCCCGCTCCTCGCACAGCGCCTGCTGGGCCTTCTCCGCGGCCCGCACCAGGGCGGTGAGGCGGCTGCACTCGTTCCGCAGCGCCGTCTCGTGCTGCTTCAGGGCCTCCTCGCGTCCCTCCAGGGCACGGACGTTCCTTTCCTGCAGAGCCAGGAGGGCGTCGTGCTCGGCCTGGGTGCGGGCGACGGCCACCAGGAACCGTTCGCCGAGCAGCTGTCGCATCGGCCCGACCAGATCGGCGGCCTCGGGTAACGGAAGCTCGGACTCGACCCGGCGCACCAGCCAGAAGGGCTCGTCCGCGCCGATGCGCAGGAGAGCCTGCGCATCCGGGGCGAAGAGCTCCCCGGCGGTGATCCGGCGCACCTGCAGCCCGGCGTCCACGAGGCGGCCGTCGAAGTCGTCGCCGTACATGCGGACGTGGTCGCTCTGACCGAACCGGCGCAGTCGCTCCTCGGGCGAGGTGTCCGGGTCCTCGTCGGTCAACGTGCCCGGACGCTGGGGGACCAGGATCACCCCCAACCCGTCGGGGGCGAGGACGCGGGTGATCTCCTGCATCGCCATCTTGTCCTCGGGCACGTGCTCCAGCACGTGCGAGCACAGGAGGAGGCTCACGTCACCGGTGCCGAAGGGGAGCTGCGTGAGCGAGGCCCGTAGGTCGACGATGCGTCCGTCGGCGCCGGGATCGAAGTCCATGCGGGCCGGCCGCAGTCCCGGCAGCGCGCCGATCACCGGGTCGAGGGCCACGCACGGCGCGACGTCCAGCACGATCCCGGGGACGGGGGCGTCCTCGTCCTGCAGGGGCCGGACGTGGCCGAGGTCGACCAGCAGAGGCAGCAACAGCCCGAGCATGCGGTGCCGTTCGAGGCTGAAGCAGACGGAGCAACCTCGCTCACCCCCGGTCCGGGCGCGCACGCCCCGGAGCTGCCAGGTGCGACAGTCGCTGCAGAAGAACGCCATGATGCGAGCTCCCCGAGCTGGGCGGAGGGGCACGAGACCCCGGTGATGGAGTGGGGGGCCGTTCGTCCGGCACCGAGGACGGACGCCTCACCCTGCCGGTGCGCGAGATCCCCCGGGTGACTCAGGAAACCCACGGCACGCAGGATCGAAACATCGCGTTCCATGTCGGAACGTGACCTCCCGACTACGGAGCATCACCAGAAGTCTAGCGCTTTCGGCGGAACCCGGCCGTTCCCCGGATCCCGCTCGTTCTGACCGTAAGGGGTTTTCCTGCTGGCCGGAAGGGCTCTTACCGCTGGTCGGCGGCCATCGGAATGGATCGCCGGGTCACGACTTCGACACCTCCCGGTGTGCGATGGGCCTCTCGGGTAGATTCGGGATCCGCCGATGGGGTGCAGCACCGAACAGCAGGGAGTGCCGGAACGTGAAGATCCTGGTCACTGGAGGAGCCGGGTTCATCGGCTCGAACTACGTGCGGACCGTGCTGTCCGGCGGCTACCCCGGCGCCGCGGACGCCGACGTGATCGTGCTGGACAAGCTGACCTACGCCGGCAACCGCGAGAACCTGGCCCCGGTCGAGGGCTCGCCCCGGTTCACTTTCGTGCAGGGCGACATCCTCGACTCCGCCCTCCTGGCCGACCTGCTGCCCGGTGTGGACGCGGTCGTCCACTTCGCGGCCGAGTCCCACGTGGACCGGTCGATCCTGGGTGCCTCGGACTTCGTCATGACCAATGTGGTCGGCACGCAGACCCTGCTCGACGCCGCGCTGCGGGCCAAGGTCGGCCGGTTCCTGCACGTGTCCACGGACGAGGTGTACGGCACGATCGAGAAGGGCTCCTGGCCCGAGACCCACCCCCTGGAGCCGAACAGCCCCTACAGCGCGAGCAAGGCGGGCAGCGACCTGATCGCCCGCTCGTACGCGCGCACGCACGGGCTGGACGTCGTCATCACCCGGTGCTCCAACAACTACGGGCCCTACCAGTTCCCGGAGAAGGTCATCCCGCTGTTCGTGACCAATCTCATCGACGGCGGGACCGTGCCGCTGTACGGGGACGGTCTGAACATCCGCGACTGGCTGCACGTGGACGACCACTGCCACGGGATCCAGCTCGTGCTGGAGCACGGGCGCACGGGTGAGGTCTACAACATCGGCGGCGGCACCGAGCTGACCAACCGTGAGCTGACCGAGCGTCTGCTCGCCGCGACCGGCACCGACTGGTCACGCGTCGTCCCGGTGGCCGACCGGCTCGGGCACGACCGGCGGTACTCGGTGGACATCACGAAGATCTCGACCGAGCTGGGGTACTCGCCGCAGGTGCCCTTCGAGCAGGGACTGGCGGACACCGTGGAATGGTTCCGCACGAATCGCGCCTGGTGGGAGCCGCTCAAGGCTCGCGCCGCGCTGGCCCGCTGACCCGGAGGGACGTGCCGTGACCAGGATCCTGATCACCGGGGCGGCCGGCATGCTCGGCCAGGACGTGTGCGAGGCCTTCGGCACGCGCCACGACGTGACCGCCGTCGACCTGCCCGAACTGGACCTCACCGACGACGCCGCGGTGCAGGACTTCGTGCACGGCTTCGACGTGGTGGTGAACTGCGCCGCCTGGACCGCGGTCGACGCGGCGGAGACCGCCGAGGCCAAGGCGTTCGCGGTCAACGCCACCGCGGCCGGGAACCTGGCCCGGGCCTGCGCCCGCAGCGATGCCTGGCTGTTGCACATCTCGACGGACTACGTGTTCCGCGGGAACGCCGATGCGCCGTGGCCCGAGGACGCCCCGATCGCCCCGCGGTCGGCGTACGGGCGGACCAAGGCGGCCGGGGAGTGGGCGGTGCGGGCCGAGCTCCCCGCACGGCACTGGATCCTGCGCACGGCCTGGCTCTACGGCCAGCACGGGCCCAACTTCCCGCGGACCATGCTCCGTCTGGAGAAGGAGAAGCCCGAGGTCTCCGTGGTCATCGACGAGCAGGGGCAGCCCACCTGGAGCCGTGACCTGGCCGGGCGGATCGCCACGATCGTCGAGCGCAGCCTGGGCGGCGCCGAGGGGCCGGCGGTGCCGGCCGGCACCTACCACGCGACCTCCTCGGGGGCGACCACCTGGTTCGAGCTGGCCCGGGAGGTGTTCCGGTTGACAGGGGCCGACCCCGCCCGGGTGACGCCGACCACGGCGGCGGCCTACGCCCGCCCGGCTCCGCGTCCGTCGTACTCGGTGCTCAGCCACGACGGGTGGGCCCGCGCAGGGCTCCCGCCGATGCGGCCCTGGGACGAGGCACTCGCCGAGGCCTACGCGGAGGGTGTCTTCGCCTGAGCGGGCGGTATCCCGATCCGCCGTGGCCGGCGCGCGACCTGCGTCGCCGCCCACGCCGTGGGAAGAGGCCTGCCGTCGTGCCGTTCGGGTGAAGTTCGCTCCGTCCGGCTGATCCGGCCTCCGACCGGGTGACGCGGGACCTCAAGTGTGCCGTTCCCGGGTCCGATGACGCTGCGAGAGGGGGACGCGGGGCACGCCGTCCGGCCGTGGGCCGGCCGGTCGCTTGCCTGTCGGCGGCTCCCCGGACGGCGATCTGAGGAGCACACCATGTTCCGTCTGCGTTCCCTGGTGTCCCGTCCGGGTCTCTTGGTGTCTCGTCCGGGTCGCATGGTGTCTCGTCCGGGTCTCTCGGTGTCTCGCCCGGGTCGCCTGGTGCTGGCGGTGGTCGTCGCCGGAGTCCTCGGCGGGGTGATGCCCGGCCCGGCCGCACAGGCCGATCAGATCGGGCGCCGCCCGCCCTCGGCCCGTACCTGGCACCAGCCGCGTTCGACGACACCCCCGCCGTCCACGCCGGGCTCGACCTGTCCGGCTCCCGGTGGCGCGGTCGTCGCGAACGCCCAGGCACCCTTCTCGGCCGAGGTGGTCTTCTCCGGGCACGGTTGGGGGCACGGTCTGGGCATGAGCCAGTACGGCGCCCAGGGTGCGGCCCGGCTGGGGTGCAGCGCCGCGGAGATCCTTCACGCCTACTACCGCGGTGTCGACCTCGCGACCCGCACGATGACCGCGCCCGTGAAGTTGCGCCTGGCGAGCACCTCGGTCCGCACCACGGTCCACCCGCGCGGTGCGGCGGTCACCTGGCACGCACCCAACGGAATGAACGTGCCCCAACCCGCGGACAGCGTCTGGCAGGTCGTGCGCCAGGCGAACTCCGACACCGGTGTCGGAGGCCTGGCGGTCCTGGACGACCGGGGCACCCGGCAGATGTGGGTCGCGGACGGTGACGACCTGAACCTGCTGCATGCGGGGATCGCGGTCGACCTGCGCACCTACGGGGCGGGCGCCACACGACCGTCGCTCGCGCTCACCGTGCGCTGGGGGAAGGTGCGGTGGGCCGACTCCGTCTCGGGCACCGCGGTGTCCGAGTGGCTCGGGACCTCCGCCTCGGGCACCGCGGTGCAGAAGTATCTCTGGGGTCTGGCCGAGGTGCCGGTCCGCTGGCCCCAGCAGGCCCTGCGTGCGCAGGTCATCGCTGCCCGTACCTACCTGGCCAGCAAGTACTCCACGTCGCTCGCCGCCTACGTGATCGGGGTCACTCCTGCCGACCAGGAGTACGAGGGTGTGACGCGCGAGGACCAGGACACACGCCTGGGCGGGGGCTGGCACCAGGCGGTGATCGCGACCGCCGGTCAGGTGCTCCTGGACGCCGGCCGCCGGCCGATCAGCGCCATGTACTCGTCCTCGATGGGCGGGTGGACCGAGGACCGCGCGTACTCCTACGGAGCATCGTCGATCGACTACCTGCGGGCCCTGGACGACAGCACCTGGGACCTGGCCTCGGACGATCCCCACCGCTCCTGGGCGGTCGGTCTCACCCTGCACCAGGTCGCGGTACGGCTGGGCTTCAGCTCGATCACGTCGCTCGCGCTCGCGCCGCGGGGCAGCACGGCCCGGGACGACGGCCTGATCGTGGCGGGCGTGTCCGGCGGGTACCCGACCGTGCGGTCCTTCACCGGTATGGAGGCCCGGGCCAGGCTCGACCTGCTGTCCCCGGGCTTCACGATCGGGATCGGTCCCGGTGGAACGACCGCCCAGCCGCTCGTGGGCGACTGGAACGGGGACGGGGCGAGCGAGCGCGGGTGGTTCCACCGAGGCCTGGTCTCGGTGCGCACCTCCTCCGCCCGGGTGCAGTTCTTCCCACTGCCGCGCACCTCGGGAACGGCGGTGGTGGGGGACTTCGACGGGGACGGCAAGGACACCGTCTCGTTGTTCACCCGGGGGAGCTGGTTCCTGTACGACCGGCTCGGCGGGACGGCGAGCAGCACCTTCGGCTACGGGCACGCCGGTGACCAGCCGGTCGTTGGCCGGTGGCCGGGGGCGGCGCACGATGCGATCGGGGTCGTGCGAGGAACGCTGTGGATGCTGCGCCTGACCGCCACCCCGGGTCCGTTCGAGCGCTGGTTCGACTGGTCGCGTCATCCCGGTCAGGCCCTGGCCGCGGACTGGGACGGGGACGGGTTCGACGGGCCGGTGGTGCGCGCGGGCACCACCTGGACGTTCGGGGCGGCCGGGCAACCGGGCACCGGACGGCGGGCGGCCCCCGTGGTCACCCACACGCTCGACTTCGGCCCGGCCTCCGCGGCCGCGGTCTTCGGGCGTTGGGGGACGTCCCGACGGGAGATGCCGGGTCTGGTGCAGGGCTGGCAGCTGCTCCGGCGGACCGACCTGGGCAGCAGCACCCCGCTGCGCGGACCCTTCGGGGCCTGAGTCCGGCCCGTCAGGTCGGGGGGACTCCGCAGTCCCGGGACGCCCCGGCTCAGTACGTGGCGGTGACCGCCTCGGTGGCGGTGAGCCGGGGGAGGTCCTCGGCCTCCTGAGCCTGCGCCGAGACCAGCACCACCGAGCCGCCGTGCAGCAGTGGGGCGAGCAACCAGGAGATCGCATCGGCGGGAGCCGGGTCCACGCAGAGCAGCCGGACCGGGGCCGTCCAGCCGGCGCCGGTGACGGCACGCTCCACGGCGTCGCTCAACTGGCCGTGCAGCACACTCACCGCCCCCTCGATCGCCAGTGCCGCGGCATCCGCCCGGATCTCCGGGCGATAACCGGGATGGTCCGGTTGTGCCCGGACCGCTCCCGTCGCATCGATCACGCCCTCGGGCAGGGACCCGGGGAAGGCGGTGGCGAGCGCCGGCAGGGCCACGGCGAGCACCGATTGCGGGCCGGTGCCGCTCATCGCCCCGGGCCGCGTGCTGACCAGCACGTCGCAGAGGGGATCGGCGGCCGGGCCCGCAGCGGTGCCCGTGGCCGGGCCCTCAGCGGTGCCGGCGTTCGGGTCCTCGACCGTGCCGGTGGGTCGATCGAGGACGCCGCAGGCCCCGACACTCCAGGTGGCCAGCAGCCACACCGCCCATCGCCAGTGCACCGGCAGGTCGAGGCACACCCGCGTGCCGGGGGCGGCGTCGCACTCGTCCACGAGCAGGTTGCCGGCCTTGACGACCCAGTTGGCCAGGACCCTGCCGGAGAGTTCCACCCGCTCACCGCCCGGCCCGTACCAGGTCAGCCGCGGCGCGGTGGGCCGGTCCAGTGACAGGGTGCGCGCCAATGCGGGGACGTCGTACCGGTGCCGGGTCATCCTCGCAGCGTAGGGCCGGTACCGTCTCGTCCGTGGCTGAGTCGATGGGGACGTCCTCGCGCGCCGACCGCACGGCCGGGCAGGTGCTCTACCGCGCAGGCGTCCTCGCGGCGGGCGCGGTACTCGTGGTGACGGTGCTGTCCGCGATCTTCCTCCCCCTGGGCCTGTGGCGCCCGGCGGTGGTGCTGCCGGTCGTGGCCGTGGGCCTGGCCTCGGTGTGGCGGCTCGGCCGGGGGATCCCCGCCCCGCCGGTTCCGGCCTGGACGGCCTGGACCACCGTGGCCGGGGCGGCCTCCTTCGGGGTGTGGTCCGCGCTCACGCATGCCGAGCACGTGGTGCTGCGACGGGACGCCGGCAGCTACGCCCTGTACGCCCAGTGGATCGCGAGTCACCACGGCCTGCCCGTGGCCGACCACCTCGATGCCTTCGGCGGTCCGTCCGCGCTGGGGGAGCCCACCTTCAGCCTGGCCAGCCCCGCCTACTACCAGGTGGCCCACGGCGCCGGGGCGGATGTCGTGCCGCAGTTCCTGCCCGGTGCGCCGGCGGTCTACTCCCTCGGTCACTGGCTCGCGGGGTGGTCGGGACTGCTCATGGCGCCGGCGCTCGTCGGGGCCTTCGCGGTGCTGGCGATGGCCGGGCTCACCGCGCGGTTGCTCGGGCCGCGGGTCGCCCCTCTCGCCGCCGCCGGTCTGGCACTCACCCAGCCGGTGCTCCACGCCGCCCGCAGCACCTACTCCGAGCCGGTGGCACTGCTCGTGCTCCTGGCCGTCGCCGCCCTGGCTGTCGACGCGACCCGGTCGTCCGGGCGCCGCGCTGCCTGGATCGGGGTGGCCACCGGCGCGGGCCTGGGCCTGGTGAGCCTGATCCGGGTGGACGCCCTGCTGGAGGTGGTCCTCCTGCTGCCGGTGCTCCTGATGATGGCCATCCGGAGGCACCGGGCCGCGTTGCCCGCGGGAACGGCCGCCGTGGTGACCTCGGTTCTGGGTATCGGCTGGGCGGTCCTGTTCTCCCGGCCGTACCTGCGCGAGAACGCCAGCTCCCTGGAGGGTCTGGCAGCGGGCGGGGTCGCCCTGGTCGGGGGCTGCCTGGCGCTGCTCGGGGCATCGCGGGCGGTCCGCCGGCTGTTGCGGGGACGCAGCGGGTCCCTGCCGACGGCGCGTCTGTTGCGGGCCCCCTGGCTGCCCGCCGGTGCCTCGGTCGCGACGGTGTTGCTGGGGCTGTTGCTCGCCAGCCGACCGCTGTGGCTCGTCACCCGCCAGCCGGGGACCCCCGCCGCGGGGATGATCGGCGCCCTGCAGTGGGACCAGCACCTGGCCGTGGACGGGACGCGCACCTACGCCGAGGACAGCGTCATCTGGGTCACCTGGTGGACCGGTCCGGTCGCGGTCGTCCTCTGCCTGTGCACGGTGGCGCTGCTGGCCGCGGGCGTGGTGCGCTGGCTGCAGGCGGGACCCCGGGCCACCGTGCCGGCCTGGTTGGTGCCCGTGACCGTGGCGGTCGCGTCGACGCTGCTCACCCTGTTCCGTCCGGGGATCACCCCGGACCATCCGTGGGCGGACCGCCGGCTGGTGCCCGTGGTGCTGCCGACGGTCGTGCTCGCGGCCACGGCCGGTGTGCAGGCCTCGCTGACCTGGTTGCGGGGCCGCGTCTCCGTGCCGCGTCTGCGCTGGGTGGCGGTGCTCGGGGTGGTCCTCCTCCTGGTCCCGGCGGCGGACGCCACCGCACCGGTCGCGCTGGAACGCACCGAAGCCGGTGAGTTGGGGGCGGTGCACGCCCTGTGCGCCACCCTCGGGCCCCAGGACGCCGTGCTCGCGGTGGACGGTCGCGCCGGCAACGAGTGGCCGCAGGTCGTGCGTGGGGTCTGCGGGGTGCCTGCGGCAGTGGTGCACCTGGACCAGATCTCCGATCCGATCGAGGCCCGCGCGGTGATGACCCGGATCGCGGGCCGGGTGCTCGCCGCGGGACACCGCCCGGTGCTCCTGACCGCGGACAGCCCCGACCCGCTGGTACGTCTGGGCCTGCAACCGGTGCACGTGGCCGCCGTCCGGTCCCAGGAGGATCCGCGGCTGCTCACCACGCCGCCGCGCGGCTCGACCCTGCTGACCGTCGACGTCTGGTCGGCGGCCTGGCCGGAGCAGGGAACGGCGGGTTCGTGAGCGCGGTGGACATGCGTCCGGTCAGGTGCGGATCGTGAGCGCCGTCGGGTGCGGACCGTGAGCACGGTAACCTCCCGCCTATCATGAGCGAGCGTTCCCTTCCCGCAGCCGTGGCGCCGTCGCCGCTGGTCAGCGTCGTCCTGCCCTGTTTCAACGAGCAGGACCACGTCCTGGTCGAGTTGGAGCGGATCACCGCCTCCCTCGACGCCAGCGGCCTGTCGTACGAGGTACTGGCGATCGACGACGCCAGTACGGACGGCACCCTCGCGGTGGTCCGGGAGGCCGCGACCCGCATGCCGCACGTCCGGGTGCTCTCCTTCCGCCGCAACGGCGGCACCGGCACCGTGCGCCGCATCGGCACCCTGCAGGCCCGGGGCGAGATCGTGGTCTGGACCGACGCCGACCTGAGCTACCCCAACGAGCGGATTCCTGAGCTCGTGCAGATCCTCCTCGACGACCCGACCTACGACCAGGTGGTGGGTGCCCGCACGAGCGAGGAGGGCAGCTACAAGTGGCTGCGCCTGCCCGCGAAGTGGTTCATCCGCAAGATCGCCGAGAAGCTGTCGAACCAGCGCATCCCCGACCTCAACTCGGGGTTGCGGGCGTTCCGGCGCTCGGTGTCCCTGCCCTACCTGCGGTTGCTGCCGGCCGGGTTCTCCTGCGTCACGACGCTCACGCTGGCGTTCCTGTCCAACCAGCACGACGTCTACTACCTGCCGATCGAGTACTCGAAGCGGGCCGGACGCTCGAAGTTCCACTTCGTGCGGGACGCCTACCGCTACATCCTGCAGGTGCTGCGGATGGTGATGTACTTCGACCCGATCAAGGTGTTGATGCCGCCCGCGCTGTGGCTGTTGGCCGTGGGGCTGGTCAAGGGCGTCGTCGACATGGTCCGTCACCCGTTCTACTTCCCGGCCGTGACCGTGCTCCTGGTGCTGAGCAGCCTGATCATCGGGTCGATGGCCCTGCTGGCCGACCTCGTCGTGCGCTCGCGCGGGGAGACCGCGATGGCCGGGGTGGACGTCGCGCTGGGTGAGTTCGAGACCCCCGCGCGCAAGGACGCCGGGAGTTCCTCCGGTGCCTCGGACGCCGCGGGAGTCTCCCCCGGCGGGACGGCCGGGGACCGGTAGCTCGCGGGGACTCATCATGATCCGCGCTTACCGGCGCCTCGCGCTGGTCCTCCTTCCCCTGGTCCTGGCCGGGGTGTCGGTCGGGGCGCCACGTCCCCGCGCCGGCGATACCGGCGGGACGGCGCAGGGAGAACCTCGTCGCACGACCGACGCGGTGACCCCGGGCAGGGTGACCGGGCTGGCCAGCTGGTCAGGTGTCCCCGGACTCGCCCCGAGCCCCACCTCCTCGACCACCGCACCCGGTGCCGTGGTGTCCCCGAGCCCCTCGAAGGACGGCGGTGACCGCCCTCGGCGCACGTTCACCCTGCTCGCGGCCGGGGACGTGCTCCTGCACAACGCATTCTGGGCGCAGGGGGCCAGCGCCGCCCGGGGCGCGGGCCATGCGGGGTACGACTTCGCCCCGTTGTTCGCCTCCGTGCGGCCCGACGTGTCGGCGGCCGACCTCGCCATCTGCCACCTGGAGACCCCGGTCGGGCTGCCGGACGGTCCGTGGTCCAGCTACCCGGTGTTCAACGTGCCTCCGCAGGTGGTCAAGGCCGTCGTCTCGGCGGGATTCGACCGGTGCGACACGGCGTCCAACCACTCCCTGGACCAGGGCGAGCAGGGCATCGACCGTACGTTGGCGGCGCTGGACGCGGCGGGGCTGGGGCACACGGGCAGCGCACGGACCCCGGCTGAGGCCACCCGGGTGACACCGTTCCCGGTGCGCGGGGTGCGCGTGAGTCATCTCGCCTACACCTACGGACTCAACGGGATGCCCGTGCCCCCCGGCCGTTCCTGGCTCGTGAACAGGATCGACGTGCCGCGCATCCTGGCCGACGCCCACCGGGCGCGGCAGGCGGGGGCCGAGGTGGTGGTGGTCAGCCTGCACTGGGGTACGGAGTACCGGCACGATCCCGATCCCTCCCAGATCGCCCAGGCCAAGGCCCTGCTCGCCTCGCCCGACGTCGACCTGTTGCTCGGCTGCCACGCGCACGTGGTGCAGCCGATGGAGTCGCTCCACGGCAAGTGGGTGGTCTACGGCATGGGCAATGAGGTCGCGTGGCAGAACCGCGCGACCGACACCCACGACGGGCTCATGGTCTCGTTCACCTTCCGGGAGACCTCTCCCGGACATTTCCGCGCCGTCACCGTGCGGGCGATCCCCACCTTCATGCGGCTGGACGGCGGTCCGGCCCAGCTGCTCGACATCCCGCGGCTGCTCCGGGCGGACGTCCACGGCGCACTGCTGGAGCAGTTGCGGGCCTCCTGGGCCCGCACCAGGGCCACCGTGCTCTCCCGGGGCGGTGCCGCCGCCGGTCTGGTCGTGGTGGGACCAGGCCGCTGAGTCGCTGACCAGCTGAGTCACTGGCCGGCTGAGCGGCTGAGCGGCTGAGGACCGGGAGCGGCTCCGGTCGGGGGCCTCAGCCTCCGACCGCCGTGCTCAGGCTCCGGTCGACGTGGCGTCGGGGCTCGTAGGGGTGCCGAGCTCCTCGAATCCGTCCGGGCTCCACGGGGTCGCCCGCAGGGAGGAGACCATGGTGCGGAACTTGTCCATGGTGGCCTCCGCGGCGTCCACGGCCGCGCTCGCGTGCAGCTGCACGAGGTCCGACAGTTCGGCGTGCGTGGTCGGCACGAGCACCAGGTACTGGGCCTGGATCACCTCGTAGCCGAGGTTCTCCGGTCGCCGCGACTGCAGGCGCAACACGCCGGGGTAGCCGCTCACCTCGATCGGACTCTCGCCGTAGACCTGGAAGGTGGGGTCCTGCCCCGCCTCCTCGGCGAACCGCCGGGCGTACACCTCGACCGGCAGGTCGCCCCGGGTACGAGTGACGGTGACCACGACATTGGTGCGGAAATGTGCCGGGGACGCGGGGTCGTAGCCCACGATGACCGCATCTGCCGCGACATCCCGGCGCCAGCCCTCGGGCAGCGTGAGCTCGATCCGGGGGAACCCGGGGAACTCCGAGCCGGGGAACGTGACCTCCATGGATAACTCCGATCTGTCCTGTCGCTTCCGGTGGTGGGCCTTCGGCCCCGCCGGTGGCCGGGTCCAGGCTCGTTCAGTCGGTTGCCGTTGCCCGCTTCCGGGCCGGGGTCTGTGGGGCTCCTCCCGTCAGCATGCCCGCGGGAGCGGTCAGCCGAACAGGCTGTGCCACAGTTTCTGCGGATCGACCTCGACGTCGATGTGGACGTTCGCGCCCACGCCGAGGGTCAGGCCCAGATCGGCGGAGACGCGCACCTTGCTCGCCGTGATGTCGACGTCGGCCTTGGCCTCGGCGCCGATCCCGGCGGTCACGTCCGCGCCGGCGCCCGCGCCGACCCCCGCGACATCCGCATGTCCCTCGACGCCGGCACTGGCGCCGGCGAACGCCGAGGCACCGGCCTCGGCCTTGAGGCCGTCCTTGCCCGCGCTGAGCGTCGCGTTGGCCTCCGCGTCGGCGCCGGCCTTGGCGTAGGCGGACCCGTCCGCGTGGGCCACGCCGTAGTCGACCGAGCCGTTGGCGCTGCCCTTGACCCCGGCGAAGACCGCTCCGGAGGCGGCGAGGGCGGCAGCGCCGTCCTTGATCCCCGCGCTCGCCGAGCCCTCGACGCTGGCGCCCGCGGACACCTCGGCGCCGCCCTTGAGGTCCGTGCCGTGCCAGTTGGTGCTGCCGTCCACCCCGGTCTTGGCCCCGGCGAACGCATCGCCCTGCGTCGACCAGACGTCGGCGTTGACCCCGGGCTTCTTGTCGTCCGCCGCGTGCCGTCCCGGAGTGTCGTCCTCGGGCGCCGCATGCCGTCCGCCCTCGGAGCCTGAGTCCTGCCCGTCCGTGGTCCTGTGGTGGGTGCTGCTGTCGCTGCCGTCCGCCGCGTGCCGGGGGTCGGTGTCCGGGGCGGCGTGCTTGGCGTCGTAGTTGTCCCACTTCTTGTCGTAGAACTGCGGCCGGTCCTTCTCGTACTTGTAGGCCTCCTGCTTGGCGCGGTTCGGATCGTCGCCCTCGTCCTTGCCCTCGCCGCCGCTTTCTCCGCCCGAGCCGCCGGCTCCGCCGGCACCTGCCCCCGCCCCGGTGGCCGCTCCGGTCGCCAGGCCGCCGCCTGCCGCATCGCTGGCGCGGCGCTGCTCGTCAGCGTTCCCCAGGATCACCCGGGAGGCATCGCGCAACGAGGCCGCGGCCGCCGCCAGCTGCGTCCGATGGTCGTCGTTCCACAGGCGCAGGAAGCCGTCGGCGTCCTGCCCCTTCCACGTGGAGGAGTGGACTGACGCGTCCAGCGTCCGGGTCAGCCGATCGATCACGTCCGCCTGTGCGCTCAACCGGCTGCCGAACGCCGCGAGTGCCTCCACATCGGCACCGACGCGCATTCCCGTACTCCCCTCTCGTGTGCGGGGTTGCCGCTGACCGCAGCAGGCCCCGTCCGGTCGTGACCGGACGTGCCCGTCCCCCCTGGATCATCCGGCGGGCAATGGTGCCTGCCCGCCTGGTCGTCGTACCCGTGCCCTGTTCGTGCGCGTGCCCTGTTGGTGACCGTGCTTCGTCCGTGACCGTGCTCTGTTCGCATCGGCACCGTTGCCCGCCGGCGCCTGGTGCGGTGAGCCGACCCGGCGGTGACCACCCGGACCGTACCGGGGACGACCCTGTTGTCCGGCATCCGGTACCCCGTTCGGGGGCAGACACCGGAACCAGCCCGGAGCCGGCCCTGGAGCAAGGTCCCTCGCGCCGCTGACATGATTTCTACGGCATCCGTGCAGCCGGGGGAATGGGGAGTCCTCCCCGCCGGCATTCGTCGGACCGCCGCTCAGGGCACTGTGGCGGCTGCGGGGACCCGGAAAGCGGGATTTCAGAGCTCGGGCGAGGGCCGCAGGCACACCTCGACCGCCGGGCCCGCCTCCGTCTCGCGAACCGCCTCCACCGTGCCCACCAGGTTCTCGGACCAGGCCGCGACGAGCAGACGCTGCGTGACCATTCCCAGCGCCACGGCGGTCGTCACCGGGGCGGGAGGGGCCTGGGTCGTGGAGCCCGGGACGCCGTCGAGGAGACCTGGCGTCGAGGGGTCCGTGGTCAGGCGCACGCGCAGCCCGCACTCCACGAGGGAGTCGCCGGGGGTGGACGGCGGCAACACCTCCGCCCGCACCCCCAGAGGCACGGCGCAGGCGATCGCGACGGCGCGGGTCGTCCGATCGGCAGGGGAGTCCGGTGTCATGGGCACCCCGGGCACCCCCGACACCCCGACACCCCGGAACTCCCGGTTCCCTGGCAGGTGCCTGTTCACGTCAGGCCGGTGCCCGTCCACACCCGACAGGTGCTCGTCCAGCCTCGGCTGGTGCCCGCTCGCCTCGGGTTGGTGCCCGTTCGCCTCGGGGTACTGCCTGCTCCCCAGGGGCGTTGGGGCGCCCGAGGTCTGGGCTGCTCCGGGGACGGCGGCGCTCACCGAGGCGTCGTCCCCGAGTGGTGGCACCCCGAGCGCGGTCCGGACCGCCTCGACGTGCCCGTAGCGGAACCAGTCCCCGGCGGCGGGGCGCAGCAACGAGGCCGCGCCCGGGGCCGAACTGTCGGTCACCAGCGCGGGCAGTCCCCGCACCACCGCCACCGGCACTCCGTCGAGCTTGCCCTTGACGAGGTCGGCGAGGGAGGCGATCTCGTCCGCCAGTGCCCGCACGGTGGCCTCGAGGGGGTTCCCGTACCGGTCGGCGCCGCCGCGCAGGTCGTCGACGACCTGCAGGGCCGCCGCTCCGACGGCCAGGTCCACCTGGCCCTCCCGCCAGGGGCGACCGGCGGTGTCCGAGATCAGGACCGCGAGCCGGCACCCGGTGCGGGCGGTGAGCCCTTCTCTCAGCCGCGCGGCGGAGGCGTCGGGGTCCGCAGGCAGGAGCAGGACCGTCCCGGGATCGACGTTCGAGGCGTCCACCCCGGCGGCGGCCAGCACCGGGCCGCTGCGGGAGGCCACGATCCGCGTCGTCCCGCGGGGGGTGACCCGCTCGGCGACCACACGCAGGGTCTGCGTGCGGACCGCCTCGTCGCGGGAGGCGGCGTACATCGTGCGGCCCTCCGCCTTGGAGACCACCTTGCTGGAGACGACCACGATGTCGCCGTCGGCGAGCGGAGGCCGGGCCGCCTCGGCGATCAGGGCGGCGAGATCGTCCCCCTCGCGGATCTCCGGCAGTCCGGTCACCGGCAACGCCATGACTGCCGTGGGCTCCGCGGTGGTCGCCGTCGAGTGTCCCGTGGGCGCCGTCTGCTCTGCCGGTGACATCGCGCGTTCCGGGACGGCGGGTGGGGGCGTGTTCACCGGTCGGTCGGCGAGGAGGTGCCGAGCTGCGCGGCCAGGTCCAGCGCCTCGGCCGCGATCGCCGCCGTGGCGGGAACGTCGGTCATGAGGAGGGGACGGTGCCGGGCGCGCACCCGGCGCGGGGCGGAATCAGGTCTGAGCCGCCCCAGGAAGCCCTCTGTGTCGACTTCATCGCGATCTGCGGTGTCCACCAGCCATCCGTCCAGGAAGTCGGCGTACAGCCCGGCCACGGCCGCGGCGGTGGTCGGGAGTCCGATCGTCGTGAGGCAGGCGTCGGCCATGCCGCGGACCGGTGCGCCTCCGACGATGGGCGAGATCCCCACCACGGGGGCAGCGGTCGTGCGCAGGGCCCCGCGCACTCCGGGAACGGACAGGATGGTGCCGATCGAGACCACCGGGTTGCTGGGCGGGAGCAGGATCACGTCGGCCCCGGCAATGGCGTCGAGGACGCCGGGGGCCGGTGCGGCGTGCTCGACGCCCTCCAGGACGAACCGGCGGGCCGGTACCCGGGCGTGCAGGCGCACCCACCACTCCTGGAAGTGGACGGTGCGGGTGCCGCCCTCGGGGGAGTCCAGCTCCACCCGGGTCTCCACCTGGGCATCGGTCATCGGCAGCAGCCGTACCCCCGGACGCCACCTCTGACACAGCCGTTCCGTGACCTCACTGAGCGGGAGGCCCTCCGCGAGGAGCCGGCTGCGGACGACGTGCGTCGCCAGGTCCCGGTCGCCCAGCGTGAACCAGTCCGGCCCCATGCCGTAGGCCGCGAACTCCTCGGCGAGGGTGAAGGTCTCCTGGCGCCGTCCCCACCCTTGCTCCTCGTGAATTCCGTCACCGAGGGTATACATCACGGTGTCCAGATCGGGGCACACCTGGAGCCCGTGGAGGCGGAGATCGTCGCCCGTGTTCCCGATGACGGTCACCTCGGCGGCCCGGCCGGTGGCCTGCAGGTGGTGTCGCAACCCCCGCAGGAACCGTGCTGCGCCGACGCCGCCGGCCAGTGCGGTCAGTCGCATGAGGCGATCCTGACAGTCCGTGGGGGCCCTCTTGAGGTCGGGCTGGGCGCTCCTCCGTTTGACCGAGGTGCGGATACCAGAGATCCGCTTGACGGGGGTGTACGACACGCGTGTAATTCCAGTACTGTCATGCCTACCAATACGCACCGTGGTCTCTCTGACACTATGAGTAGTCCCAGAGAGATCCAGATGCCCGGTCAGTCCGGGAAGTGGTGAAAGAAGCAGAACCAAGAGCACCGCGGTGGGGGAGCCCTGCAGGGGCAAGGGTCGAGGAGGCGGCACGTGAACGAGGTAGTGATGTGGGGGAGGTCTCCGGATGTGTGGGCCGGAGAGCTACCGGCAGAACTGGCGTGGCAGGAGCGCGCGCTCTGCGCGCAGACGGATCCCGAGGCGTTCTTCCCGGAGAAGGGTGGGTCCACCCGGGAGGCCAAGCGGGTGTGCACAGCGTGTGATGTCCGGTCGGAGTGTCTGGACTATGCGCTGGCGAACGACGAGAGGTTCGGCATCTGGGGCGGGCTGTCCGAACGGGAGCGGCGCCGGGTGAAGAAGCGGGCCGTCTAGCGTGACGTCCCGGCGCTCCGCCGCCCGCGGCGAGCATCCCGGAATCAGCGTCCACCAGGCCGAGGACCTCACCCGGTCCGAGGAATCACGGCTGTCGGTTCTGCGGACACGTACCCCTGCCCGAGGTGACGTGGCCGCGGACCCGAGGGTCCCTCGGACGACCCGCGGCGCCAGTGGCTCGGACGGCACCCTCCGGGGGGAGGAACCGGAGGGCGTCTTCCAGCCGCCGGCCGGGCTCGGTTCCCGGTCGCTGCCGGCGTCGTCCGGGCTCGGTGTGCTGCCCCGGGTATGCGCGGTGCTGGTGTGCCGTGACGGCGGTGCCTACCTCAGACGCACCCTCGAGGCTGTGCGCGCGCAGTCCCGGGCCGCGGATCAGCTGATCCTCGTCGACGCGGGTGCATCACCCCGGCCGGAGCTTGCCGGGGCCGGTGCGTTCCCGGTGCTCCGCGTCGCGTCGTCGGCCTCTTTCGGGGACGCGGTCACCGCCGCCCTGGTTCGCCAGGACGCCGGGACCACGGTGGCGCGGGCAGCGCCACGTCCCGACACCGACGCCGCCACGGAACCCGGTGCCGTGGCGGTGCCGGACGAGGTCGTCACACTGCCGGACGAGCCGGTGGTGCTGCCGGACGAGCCAGCGGTGCTGCCGGACGAGCCCCTGGCCGTGCCCGACGAGCCAGCAGTGCTGCCCGACGCGCAGGATCCTGGCGAGGACGTGGTCACGGCGCGCGGGGCCGAGTGGTTGTGGCTCCTGCACGACGACTCCGCGCCTGCCGCGGACGCGCTCGCGTGGCTGCTCGCAGCCGTCCAGGCCGCGCCGTCGGTCGGGGTGGCCGGATGCAAGCAGGTGCGTTGGGAGAACCCCAACCTGCTCCTGGACGTGGGGTTCACCACGACCAGGTTCGGCGCCCGGGTCACCGGCGTGGAACCCCGCGAGGTCGACCAGGGCCAGCACGACGAGCGCTGCGACGTCCTGGCCGTCTCCACGGCGGGCATGCTCATCCGTCGCGAGTTGTGGCAGGAACTGGGCGGGCCTGATCCCGGGCTGGCCCAGGCCCGGGACGATCTGGATCTGTGCCGCAGGGCCCGGCTCGCAGGCCACCGGGTGATCGTGGTGCCCGAGGCCGTCGTCGCGCACGCCCGGGCCTCCTCGCGGGGCGTCCGGGGCCGTTCGGCACGGTTCTGGCGTTGGGCGGACCGGCGGGACGCCGTGCATCTGCGCCTCGCTGCCGTCCATCCCCTGCTGCTGCCCCTCGCCGTGGTGGCGACGTTGCTGGCCGTGCCCTTCCGCGCGGCGGCGCGGCTCGTGCTCAAGCAGCCCGAGCGGGCCGTGGACGAGTGCACCGCGGTCGTGGCTGCCGTTGCGCGGGTACCGGTGTGGGTGCGTGCCCGTCGTCGCGCCGGACGCTCCCGCCGCGTTCCTCCCGGCACGCTGCGCACCCTGGAGACCGGGTCGCGGCAGGCCTGGCGGGCCCGCCGAGACGTCTTCGTCACGCGGCTGCAGGTCAACGCGCAGAGCCGATCGGGTCCGGGCGCGCCGGGAGGCACCCCGCTGACGATCCACCGTCCGGTGGGGATGCGGGTGGCCCGGTCCCTGGCCCGCAGGAACGAGGCGGCCTGGTCGCGGCGTTCCCGCCGGCTCGGACGTTGGGCCGGGGTCGCAGTGGCCGGCCTGCTCGTCGCGGCGAACGTGGCCGCGCTGTGGTCGGTGGTCCGGGGAACCGGCGCACTCGTCGGCCCGGCGCTGGCTCCCCTTCCGGGGCACGCCTCGACCCTGTGGTCGCGCGCGCTGTCGTCCTGGCGTCCGGTGGGCCTCGGCGCGGCGGCCCCGGCGGACCCGCTCGTGGCGTTGATCGCCCTGATCGCGGCCCCGCTGGGGGGCGACCCGTCCCGAGCCGCTCTCGTCCTCGAGCTCGGCGCATTGCCACTCTCCGGGCTCACCGCCTGGTGGGCGGCCGGTCGGGTGGTGCCCTCCCGCCTCGTCCGGCTGTGGGCCGCCCTGGCCTGGGCCGCCGCGCCTCCCCTGCTGCAGGCGGTCGCCACGGGGCGGATCGGGGCGGTCACCGCGCACCTGCTGTTGCCTCTGTTCGCGGTGAGTCTCGCCCGGGTGGTCGGCCTCGCGCCCCTGGGTCGCCCGGACCGGTTCGGCGCGGTGACCACCTCCTCTCTCGCAGGGCTGCTGCTGACCGCGATCCTGGCGGGTGCGCCCTCGCTGGCCGTGCCGCTGGCCCTGGTCGTGATCCTGGCGGTGCTCGCCGGACGCCGTGACCGCTGGCTGCTCTCCTGGACCGTCGTCGTGCCGCTGGCCCTCCTGGCGCCGTGGTGGCGTGCCGTCACGGAGCGGCCGTGGCTGTTGTTCGCCGACGCCACGGGCTCCGGGGCCTCGTCGGGATCGTCCGTGGGCTCGGGCCGGACGTCGGCGCCGGTGGCCCTCGGGCGGCACCTGCTCCTGAGCCCGGGCGATCCGGGGAAAGTGCTCGGCGTCCACTCGGTGTCCGGACGGTGGGTGCTCGACCACCTGCCGTTCGGTGCTGCGCACGGTGGCACGGTGCTCACCACCCTGTGCCTGGTGGCGGTGCTCCCGGTCGGGGTGGCCGGTGTGCTGGCCCTGACCGGGCGACGGTGGCGGGCGGCGCTGGCCTTGTGGGTGGTCTTCGGCGCGGGTCTGGCCACCGCCGGACTTGCCGAGCGGGCGCGCCTCGGCGCCGGTACCGCGAGGCCGATCACCGGCTGGTCGGGACCTGCCCTGTCCGTGGCTCTGCTGGGGCTGCTCGCCGCCGGTGCGCTCGGCGTGGACGCAGGGGTACGGCGGTCCCGCCGGCTTCCGGCCCGGGGCGTGCTGCTGGGCGCGCTCGCGCTGGTGCTGGCGATCGGGCCGGTGCTCGTCGGCGCGGTGTGGTCCGGCGGACTCGCGGGGGTCCGAGGAAGCACTGCGTTGACCGTGGTGCACCGCAGCGCGCGGCCGGTGCTGCCGGAGGTGGCCGCGTTGGAGGCCGAGGGTCCTGCCGCCATGCGCACCCTCGTGCTGCGCGAAGAGTCGGCGGGGCTGGCCTGGGCACTTGCCCGCTCCGGTGCTGCGGGCTTCGGCGACGGCTCCGCCGCCCTGTCCGCCCGGGAGGCTGGCACGTCGGTATCGGGGGGCACGACGTCACCGGGGGGCACGACGTCCGGAGCGACCGGGGCGTCCCGCGCGGGCCTCGTCCCCGACGCCCGGCTGATCGTGCCCGTGCTGGCACGCCTGATCTCCGACTCCGACCAGGACGCGCGGCCGGGACTCGTGGACCTCGACATCGGTTCGGTCCTCATGGAGCCACCGATCGACGACCAGCTCGCCCAGGCCCTCGACGCCTCGCCGGGGCTGGCGCGGGTGGCCGCCGTGCACGGCGCGATCCTCTGGCGGGTCGAGCTCGGGGACGCCGCGACGTCCGGCGTGGACGGATCCGGGCCCACTCGTCCGGCTCGGGCACGGGTGCTGGCCGCCGACGGCACCGTGCTGGCCGGGCTCCCGTCCTCAGGGGCGGATCTGGACACCTGGCTCGCGCCCGGAGACCCCGGCCGGATCCTGGTGCTCTCGGAGCGGGCGGACCCGGGTTGGCAGGCCGAACTCGACGGGGTGGCGCTGCACCCGGTCCGCCACGCGGGATGGGATCAGGCATTCGCCCTGCCTACGCGAGGCGGCCACCTGCGGGTGGTGCACCGCTCCCGCTGGCAGGACATGGTGACCCTGGGACGTGGTGTCGTCGCGGCACTGGCGTTGCTCGTCGCGGTACCGGTGCCACAGATCCGGCGTCGATTGTCGGCACCGGCTCGTAGCTCGCGGCCAGTGCCTCGGGGGCCCGCCGAGCGTCTGGGTACCCCCACCCCTCTGCCGATCGCCCTCGGGCGGGTTCCGGGGGAAGGGGAGCCGCCCGGGACGGGGTCCACCGGACCGGATCCTCGTCCGGACAGGGACGAGGACGCCCGCTCGGACGGTGCCACGGCCCTGGCCAGGGGCCCAGGGTCGTCGGAGGGCTCAGCGTCGCCGGGGGGCCCGCCGGCACCGGAGAGCACGAGCCCGACGGCGGACACCGGTGCGGTGGGGGCCGCGCTCGACTCCCTGGGCCTGGCGCCCGGTTCGGCATCGGAGGAGGCCGGCCGGAACAGCCGCAGGCCGGCCCTGCGCCGTCCCCGACGAGGGGACCGGCGGTGATCGACTCGGCCCGTCTCCCCGGCCTCGCTGAGCCATGTCCTGCGGGGACAGCTCGCCGGGCCTGGGCCAAGCCGGGGCGGGAGAGCCTGCGCTCATCGAACCGGCGGCCCGGTGACGCCGTGCCTCGGCGCGATCCCGCACGTCGACCCAAGACCCGGAGGGGACTGTGCGCCATCGGTTGGTGACCACCGCCACGACGTTGGTCGTGGGGGCGATCGTGACCGCAGCCTCGGCCCTGGCCGTCGATGCGCCGCGCCGGGGATCCGTCGCAACGGCGGACGCGTTGCCCACCGAGCACCTGGTACCCGACCTGGTCTGCCCGGGGCCGGAGACCCTGCTCGTGCCGTCCGGCGCCTCGGCGCAGTCCCCGGGAGCTCCGGTGACCGTGCGTGTGGCCGCGGTGGACGCGTCGACGAACACCACGGGAGACAGGGCGGCAGGCGCCACGGGCGTCGATCGGTCCGGGACCGGAACCTTGAGTCTCGGGCCGCTGTCCGGGAGGGCACCGAGCTCCCGCACGCTCTCGGCACGCCTGGGCGGCTCGGCCCCCGGGCCCTCGGGTACCCGTTCCCCGGACGCGCCGGGGCAGGAGAACGCCACGGTCCGACCCGCCACCGTGCTCGACACCGGGCGTGGGGCCGGGGCCTGGCGGATCCACTACGGCGTCGATGCCGCGTCGTCGTCGGCCGCGCTCCCCCTCGTCGGGGGGTTGCAGCTCACCGCCGCGTCGTCCGGCCCGTTGCGGGGGATCGTCGCGCGGGCCTGCGCGACGGCGATCGCGGACACCTGGCTCGTCGGGGGCTCCACCGTGCCGGGGCATCGGGCACGGTTGCTGCTCGCGGATCCCGGGCAGGCGGCGGCCGTCGTCGACGTGGACGTGCTGGCCGCCCAGGGCGGCCCGGCGGCCGCGCGGGCCCAGGGAGTCGTGGTGCCCGCCGGTCGTGAGATCGCCCTGTTCCTGGACGCGTTGGCCCCCGGGGTCGACCGTCTCGTGGTGCACGTCCGTGCCCGCGTGGGGCGAGTGGCAGCCACACTGCACGACAGCGACCAGAGCGGGGTCGCACCGCATGGGGCAGACGACGTGGTCGCCTCCGCGGCGGCTTCTCGCACCCAGTTCGTGCCGGGGCTACGGGTGGACGGTCCGGGCAGCCTCGTGCGGGTGGCCGTGCCGGGTGGGTCTCCGGCTGTCGTCAGCGTGCGATTGCTCGGGCCTGCGGGGGAGGTCGCCCTTCGGCAGGGGGTCCTCACGGTGCCCGGGGGCGGCGTCGGTGATCTGTCCCTGTCGGGCGTGTCCGCCGGCGCCTACACCGCGGTGGTGCGGGCTGACGAGCCCGTGGTCGCGGCCGGGCTGAGCCGGTGCGGCAGGACCACGGCCGAGGCGGGCAGGTCGGCAGGGGCGGCCCTCGGGGGGCAGCAGGAGTTCGCCTGGTCACCCGGGGTGGTCCCGCTGGCCCGTGAGGGGATGGCCGTGCTGCCGGACTCCTCGACGCGGGTTTCCCCGACCGCGGTCGCCGCCTCGCTCCAGTTGAGCGCGGTCTCCGTCACGTCCCCGGGACGTGCGGGGGGTTCGGCTCGCGGATCCGGCGGGACGGCGTCCGGTTCGGACGGCACGGGGCGGACCGCGACCGCTCGGGTGCGCGTGGTCGCCGTCGACGGCATGCCGCTGCTCGACCGGATCGTGAGCGTGCCGGCCGCCTCCACCCTGACGCTGGCGCTGCCCGCACGAGGGCTCGCGACGCTCGTGCAGCCGCTCGGTCCGGGTTCTCTCGTCGCCGAGGAGGTGCTCACGGCAGCGGGCGGAAACGGCGGCCTGATCGGCGAGGTGCCGGTGACCGTCCCCGCGCACCGGGCGGCAGTGGCCTCCCGGGCCGTCGCGGACCCCCGACTGCTCGTGCGTTGAGATCCAGGGGCAGGCACCGGTCGGTCGTCCTCGGCTCACCCGTCGCCGCGGTAGTGGGGGTCGATCTGTTCCGGGGCCAGCCCGAGCAGATGGGCGATCTGCTCGACGACCACGTCGTTGACGAGTGCGGCGATCTCCGAGAGGTCCGTGGTGCGTGCCTCGACGGGGCGGCGGTAGACGACGACCCGAGGTGGCAGCGCGCCGTCCGCGGGGAAGAAGCGGCCCAGGGGCACCTCGCCGTGTTCCCAGGGCGCGGGGTCGCTGGGTGGAACGTCCTCCACCGCGAACTCGACCGCGTCCAGCTCCCGACCCCACCGCCGGGACAACTGCTCGACGGTGTCCAGGACCCGGTCGTCGAAGCGTTGTCCACGACTGCGCCAGGCAGGTACCTCCCGGGGCAGCAGCGGACCGCGCAGACCGTGCCCGTGCCGGTCCCGGCGCGTGCGGAGCCGACGGCGAGGCGGCGTGGGGGTGGACATGTGGTCGAGCGTACGACCGATGGGTGGCCTCCGGCGGACACCTGTGCGTGGGGATGCCCCGGCGCGTCCGGTTCTCGGCTTCCGACCAGGAGAGGTAGGGTCACGCCCCGTGGGAGGTGTCCGGCGGTGTTCGCGCACCGCGTGCGGCCAGGTCGCTGCTGCGACCCTGACCTATGTGTACGCCGACTCCACGGCCGTCCTCGGGCCGCTGGCCACCTATGCCGAGCCGCACTGCTACGACCTGTGTGCTGAGCATGCCGAGCGACTCACCGCGCCGCGCGGGTGGGAGGTCGTGCGCCTGGCACCCGATCCTGATGCGCCGGGCCCCTCGCACGACGACCTGCTGGCGCTCGCGGATGCCGTGCGTGAGGCCGCACGAGAACGTCCGGCGGCGCGGGCACGGGACGAATCGGCAGCCGTCGAGCTGGGACGGCGGGGACACCTTCGGGTCCTTCGCGACCCCGACCGCTGATCCGCCTCGCCGCGCAGCCTCGAAGGGGCAGGTCTCTCGACCGGCCGTCCTCGACGAAGGGCCGTCCTCGACGAACCGGCGTGCTCGATGAAGGGCCGGGTCTCGGGAAGGACTTCGGTCTTCGGGAAGGACAGGTTCGGGCGCCCGCGGACCCTGCCGGGCGTCAGGCGGGCTGCCCCGGGCATCAGGAGGGCCCTGTCAGGCACCTGAAGCGCCCGTGAGGGCTCTCGCGCTGCGGGGACGACATCCTGGGCCCCGGGGCTGAGCCCTTGCCCTCAGGAGCGACGGTGCTGCTCTCCAGAGGGACGGCACTGCCCTTGAAGCGACGGTTCTGCCCTCAGCCGGCGACCCCGGCCAGGTCGTGGCAGGTCAGGACGGTTGAGCCGGGTCCGGGTGATTCTCCGAGGCTGTGCCCGATGTCGCGATCCTTCGGGGGAGGGCCTCAATGTCGGGACGCGCCGCCGATTCAACGTCCCGGCGTCGCCTGCCGATGAGGGGCGTGGCAGAACCCGGGCTCACCAGCGTGTCCCCGTCATCAGTGTCATCCGTCCCGGCATCGGCGTCATTCGACCCGGCACCGGTGTCATCCGATCCGGTCGACCCTTGTCCGGGTGGTGGTGCGGGTTCTGGCCGAACGACGTCCTGTGACGGTCGCAACCGTGATCGTCATAACGGACCGGGCACGTTCGTGCGTACCCGGTCAACGCCGGAGGTCTCCGTGACGAGTAGGCACTACTCCGCTTCGACGCCACGCCCTGCGCTGGACACCGCCGCTCCGCCGACCCGTCGCCGAGGTCGGGGCCGAGGGCCCGTGGTCGCTCCGCCTCTGGGTTCGCTGACGCAGCGAGAACACCGCGCCCCGGGATCCTGCCGGGGCTGCGGCAGCCTGCACATCACCCGGCTGTCACTATGCCTCACTGACGGTACACCGGTCGAATTCACCTCCTGCCACCACTGCGAGCACCGCACCTGGGAACACGCGGGCTACGAGTTGTCCGTCGCGGCGGTACTGGACCGCAGCCGCAAGGACTGAGCCACGGCGCTTCGGGGTCGAGCCGCTTGCGGCCGCGGCACGGGCCGTGGGAGCCGAAGCACCTTCTGCCGGGGTGGGCAGCGACGCTCCGCCGCATACGCGACGCAATCGAGCGGCCACTCTCTGGTGGTTGAGCCGGTGGTGGCGGCCCGGGGGCTCTCGGATAGCCTCGGGGTGTGGTGGTTCTTGCTGACATCGTCAAGGCGAACGACATCCGTGGCCTGGTGGGATCCCAGCTCGACGAGCGGGTCGCCCGTGCCTTCGGAGTGGCCTTCGCCCAGGTGACCGGCGTCGGACGGGGGGATCGACTCGTCATCGGGCACGACATGCGCGACTCCTCCCCGGCACTGGCGGCGGCATTCGGACAGGGAGCCGCCTCGGTCGGCGTCGACGTCGTCCAGCTCGGGCTCTGCAGCACGGACGCGCTGTACTACGCCAGCGGCGCGCTGGACGCCCCCGGCGCCATGTTCACCGCCAGCCACAACCCGGCGGCCTGGAACGGCATGAAGCTCTGCCGCTCCGGCGCCCGGCCGGTCGGTCTGGACGGGGGCCTGGCCGAGGTGCGGGACATCGCCCAGGCGCTGGTGGACGCCCCGGACTGGCCCGCCGCGGCCTCGACTGCCCTCACACCGGGCACGGTGAGCGACGAGGACATCCTCCCCGGGTACGTTCGGCATCTGCGCGGGCTGGTCGACCTGGCGAAGATCCGCCCACTGCGGGTCGTCGTGGACGCCGGCAACGGCATGGCCGGCCTGACCACCCCCGCCGTGCTGGGGACGGCCGCGGGCATGCCCGAGCTGCCGTTGGAGATCATCCCGCTCTACTTCGAGCTCGACGGCACGTTCCCCAACCACGAGGCGAACCCGCTCGATCCGGCCAACCTGGTGGACCTGCAGCGGGCGGTGCGTGAGCACGGCGCCGACCTGGGCCTGGCCTTCGACGGGGACGCCGACCGGTGCTTCGTCGTCGACGAGCAGGGTGAGGTGGTCACGCCCAGTGAGATCACCGCGCTCGTGGCCGAGCGGGAGATCGCCAAGGAACGTGCCCTCGGCCGCACGGCCACCGTGATCCACAACTGCATCACGTCCCGCGTGGTCCCCGAGGTGATCGCGGAGTGCGGGGCGACCGCGGTGCGCACCCGGGTGGGGCACTCGTTCATCAAGCCCGAGATGGCCCGCCACGACGCCGTGTTCGGCGGCGAGCACTCGGCGCACTACTACTTCCGCGACTTCTGGTTCGCCGACACGGGCATGTTGGCGGCCCTGCACGTTCTGGCCGCCCTCGGTGAGCAGCCGGGCCCGCTCACCGAACTGGTGGCCCGGTTCCGGCGGTACCTGGCCAGCGGTGAGATCAACTCCCGGGTGCCCAGCGTGGCCGAGGCCACCGCGCTCGTCGAGGCGGCCTTCGCCGATCGGCCCGGCGTGAGCCTCGACCGCCTGGACGGTCTGACCGTGGTCCACGAACCGGGAACCGACGGCGGCCTCTGGTGGTTCAACCTACGTCCGAGCAACACCGAGCCCCTGCTCCGGCTCAACGCCGAGGCAGCCGACGCGAAGACCCTGGAGGCGCTGCGGGACGAGGTCCTGGCCCTGGTCCGCGACCCCTCCTGATCCCGGCGCCGAGCGCGCCGTCCCGGTCTCTCCGTACCACCGCACCGTGCACTGCAGCAGTCCGTGGAACACCGCGTCCCGCGCGTCGCCGGCCCCCGGCCCGCGCGGTCGTGGGTCCGGCACCCGACAGGTTCGCCGTTCGCGACGCCCGGTAGCAGCATCGGCCGGACGCGCGGCGGCGATTGGCCCGCTCCCGGGCGCGGATCATCGCCCAGGAGCGCATCGAATACGTCAGGATGGAACAGTGAGCGCTCTCGACCCCTGGCTGAGACAGATCCTGCGTTGTCCCGCGTGCCGCGGCGAACTCGTCGACGGCACCGCGCCCGACGGAGGTGACGAACTCGCCTGTGCCTCCTGCGACCGCGCCTACCGGATCGACGGGGGGATTCCTGTCCTGCTCGTCGACGAGGCCCGCGTCAGGAGCTGATCCGGCATGACCCTGGACGAGCAGCTCCTGGACAACGCCGACGGCCTCGCCGCGGCGGACCCGTCGGGCAGCCTGCGGGCGCTGGCGGGAGCCGGTGCTCAGGTGCGGGCCGCGCTCACCGCGGCCAAGGACGCGGGTGTCGACCGGGTCTCCCGGGAGGGACGGCCGCGGGCGGTACTCGTGGCGAGCCTGGGCGGTTCGGCGGTGGTGGGCGATGTGCTCACCATGCTCACCGGCACCGGCGCTCCCGTACCGGTGACCGTGCGCCGGGGTCTGCCCCTGCCCGGGTGGGTGGGGCCGCTCGACCTGGTCGTGGCCGTGTCCATGTCCGGGCGGGCGCCCGGACCGCTCGGCCTGGCCGCCGAGGCCGCGCGCCGCGGCTGCCGTCTGCTCACGGTGGGTGCCGCGGGCTCGCCGCTCGCCGAGGTCGCCCTGCGCACCGGCGGAGTGCACGTGCCCGTGCCGGAGGCCACCACACCGGCCGCCCGCGCGTCCCGCATGGGTCTGTGGGCGTTGCTCACCCCGGTGGTGCTCGCCGCCTATGCGACCGGCCTGACCGACGCCTCGCCGTCCCTGCTCAACCGGGTCGCGGACCGGCTCGACGAGCACGCGGCGACCTTCCGGCCGTCCTCGGACGCCTTCGTGAACCCCGCCAAGGCCCTCGCCCTCGATCTCGCCGAGTGCGTGCCGGTGGTGCTGGGGGACAGTGACGTGACCGCGGTGGCCGCCTCGCGCACCGTGTCGATGCTGGCCCGTACCGCCCGCGTCCCCGCGATGCGCGGAGCACTGCCCGACGACGCGGGGGACGTCGTGGCGACCTTCGGCGGGCGTTTCGCCGCCCGTCCCTCGGACGTCTTCGCCGATCCCTTCCTCGACGGACCCACCGGTACGCGCCTGCGGCTGGTCCTGCTGCGGGACGCCACCCCCTCGGTGGACCGACCCGACGGGGCCTGGCTGGAGACCGCCCGGACCGCGGACGCGGTGCGCGTGACCGCCGAGGAGGCCGGGGTGCGGGTGAGCGAACTGGAGGCCGATCCCGGACATCCGTTGGAGCGGTTCGCCGACCTCGTCGCGCGCACCGACTTCGCGGCGATCTACCTGGCCCTGGCCGGCGGGGTCGACCCGATCACGTCCCCGCACGTGGCGGACCTGCGCGACCGGACGCGCTGAGGCGAACAGGGAACCCGCCGATCTCATGTCCACCGAGGAGAGCACCAGCGCGGTGCTGGCGGCCCTCACCGCCAATCTGGGCATCGCGGTGACCAAGGCCCTCGCCTTCGCCCTCACCGGATCGGCGTCGGTGCTCGCCGAGGCCGTGCACTCGGTGGCGGACTCCGGCAACCAGGTACTGCTCCTGGTGGGCCGGCACCGGGCCGCACGGCGGGCCACCCCGGAGCATCCGTTCGGTTACGGCCGGCAGCGCTACTCGTTCGCCTTCGTGGTCTCGATCGTGTTGTTCACGGTCGGCGGTCTGTTCGCGCTGGCCGAGGCCGTGCACAAGTGGGGCCATCCGGAGCCCATCGAGGGCCGGTGGTGGTGGGTGCCGGTCGTGGTGCTGGGGATCTCCCTGGTGCTGGAGAGCCTGTCCCTGCGTACCGCGATCCGTGCCGCGAGCCACGACCGGGCGGGGCGCGGCTGGGCCCAGTACCTGCACGACGCCAAGTCCCCCGAGGTGCCGGTCGTGCTCCTGGAGGACACCGGCGCGCTGATCGGCCTGGTCTGCGCCCTGGGTGGGGTCGTCCTGACCCTGGCCACGGGGGACGGCCGGTGGGACGCCGTGGGGACGGCGCTGATCGGGCTGCTCCTCGTCGGGGTCGCGGCGGTGCTCGGGGTCGAGATGCACTCCCTGCTCCTGGGCGAGGCAGCTCTGCCGGAGCACCACGACGCGGTGGTCGCGGCGCTCGTGGGCCCCGGTATCCACCGCGTGATCCACATCCGGACCGTGCACCTGGGCCCCGAGGAGCTGCTGGTCGCGGCCAAGGTCGCGGTGGACCCGCAGATCCGCGCGGCGGAACTCGCGGTGGCCATCGACGAGGCCGAGGTGCGGGTGCGGTCGGCGGTGCCCATCGCCCGGCTGATCTACCTGGAGCCGGACGTCGACCGCGGCCCCGATCCCGAGCAGCCTGCCGACGCCTCCCCGGCCGCACGGGCAGGTGTGCCCTCGGCGGCGCCGGTGGGCGCGTCCCCGGTCACGGAGACCGACGCGGCTCCGGCGGCGAAGGCGTCCGTTCCGGCGGCGGACGCACTCCTCGCGAAGGACGGACCCTCCGCGAAGGACGGACCCCTCGCGAAGGACGAACACAGGGACGGCTCGTGAGCAACGTGCTGAACGGCATCCTCAGCCTGCCGCCGGCCCTTGCCTACACCGTCGTGGGTCTCCTCGTCTTCGGCGAGGCGGCCGTCTTCGTGGGCTTCGTCCTGCCCGGCGAGACGGCCGTGGTCCTCGGCGGGGTGCTCGCCTACCGGGGCACGCTGGATCTGTGGCCGTTGGCCGTGCTCGTGGTCGTCGCGGCCGTGGTGGGCGACAGCGTCGGGTACGAGGTCGGACGGCGCTTCGGTGAGCCGGTGCTGGGGTTGCGGCCGCTGCGCCGCCATCGGGAGCGGCTGGAAGGGGCACGGGAGTTCCTGCGTCGCCGAGGAGCCTGGGCGGTCTTCCTGGGCCGGTGGACGGCGTTCCTGCGCGCCGTGATGCCCGGGCTGGCCGGGCTGGCCCGCATGCCCTACCGGCGCTTCCTGCTCTTCAACGCCCTCGGCGGGCTGGTCTGGGGGATCACCTTCACCCTGGTCGGCTATCTGGCGGGCAACTCGTACCACGCGGTGGAACGCACCGTGGGCGGGATCGGGGCCGGGGTCACCGCCGCCGTCGTCGTGGTCGCGCTCGTGGCCTGGTCCTGGCGCAGGCACCGGACCCGGGTCGACGCCACCCGCTGACGGCGCCACCCGCTGACCGCCACGTTCACGGTGGACGCCACCCGCTGACGCCGCGGTCCGACCGTCCTGCGACCGTCCGGGGGAGGCGCGGGATGTCGTGAACTTGCTACGGTGGGCGGGTACCGGCGTGAGTGATGCCGCCGGCCCAGAGGGGCCGCGCCGGGGTGAGTGGCAGGTGACGAGGCTGCGCGGTGACGTGCCGTCGGCCCGGATGCCCGCCCGACCCTGCCGTGCCGCACGCGGACCCGTCGTCCCGGATCCCCTCCGGACACAGGTCCGCGCCGGGCGCGGCCCACCCCAGACCTGAGAGGTAGTCATGACCTTCGACTTCCGTGTGGCCGATCTCGGCCTCGCCGAATTGGGCCGGCACGAGATCCGTCTGGCCGAGCACGAGATGCCCGGCCTGATCGCCCTGCGCAAGGAGTACGGCGAGTCCAAGCCCCTGACCGGCGCGAGGATCACCGGCTCGCTCCACATGACCGTGCAGACGGCGGTGCTCATCGAGACGCTCGTGGCGCTCGGCGCGCAGGTGCGGTGGGCCTCCTGCAACATCTTCTCCACCCAGGACGCCGCGGCCGCCGCCGTCGTCGTGGGCCCGGACGGCACCGTGGACGACCCGCGGGGCGTGCCGGTGTTCGCCTGGAAGGGCGAGAGCCTGCCCGAGTACTGGTGGTGCACCGAGCAGGTGCTCGCCTGGCCGGACGGTGACGGCCCGAACATGATCCTGGACGACGGTGGGGACGCGACGCTGCTCGTGCACAAGGGCGTGGAGTTCGAGGCGGCGGGCGCGGTGCCCTCGACCGCCGAGGACGACAGCGAGGAGTGGCAGGTCGTCCTCGACGTGCTGCGGGCCTCGCTCGCGGCCGACCCCACCCGCTGGACCCGGCTCGCGCGGGGCATCCGCGGGGTGACCGAGGAGACCACCACCGGCGTGCACCGGCTCTACGAGTTCGCCAAGGCCGGCACGCTGCTGTTCCCGGCGATCAATGTCAACGACTCGGTGACCAAGAGCAAGTTCGACAACAAGTACGGCACACGACACTCCCTGGTGGACGGCATCAACCGGGGCACGGACGTGCTGATCGGCGGCAAGGTCGCGGTGATCTGCGGCTACGGCGACGTCGGTAAGGGGTGCGCGGAGTCCCTGCGTGGCCAGGGCGCCCGTGTGATCATCACCGAGATCGACCCGATCTGCGCACTGCAGGCGGCCATGGACGGGTTCCAGGTGACCACCCTGGACGACGTCATCGGGATCGCCGACATCGTGGTCACCGCCACGGGCAACCGCAACATCGTCACCGCCGCGCACATGGGCCGGCTCAAGCACCAGGCGATCGTCGGCAACATCGGTCACTTCGACAACGAGATCGACATGGCCGGCCTCGCCGCGCTCCCCGGCGTCAAGAAGGTCAACGTCAAGCCGCAGGTCGACGAGTGGACCTTCGCCGACGGCCACACGATCATCGTGCTGTCCGAGGGCCGCCTGCTCAACCTGGGCAACGCCACCGGCCACCCGTCGTTCGTCATGTCGAACTCATTCACCAACCAGGTCATGGCGCAGATCGAGATCTTCACCAAGCCCGAGGAGTACCCGGTCGGCGTCTACGTGCTGCCCAAGCACCTGGACGAGAAGGTCGCCCGGCTGCACCTGGACGCGCTCGGCGTCAAGCTCACGGTGCTCACGAAGGACCAGGCGGAGTACCTCGGCCTGGACGTCGAGGGTCCCTACAAGCCCGACCACTACCGGTACTGACCCCGGTGCCGGCCACGGCCGGCGCAGTTCGGATCCCGCACGCCGGCAGCCGTCCCGTCCCCACGGGGCGGCTGCCGCGCTCGAGAGGGCGGTGACACCCGGGTTCGCAGGACCCCGTCACGTGCCTGGGTGACTCACGTGCCGGCATGGTTCACGTTCCCGTGTGGGTCACGTGCCCATGCGGCGCGTTCCGCCCGGCCCCGGGATCGGGCCGCCGGACGAGGGGCGGGCCCAGGACGACGCGGACCGCTCCTCACCGAGCAGACGGCTGCTGGCCGTCATCAGCGGGGACAGCGCCGCGCGGCGCTGGGCTCGCTGGGCCTGGATCGCCGCGGCGGTCTGGAAGCGCTTCAGGTCGCGCAGGCTGCGCTCGGCGAGCACCGCGGCGATGAACCGCTCCGGGTGCACGCCCGGGGGCGGTGGCGGGGAGGTCAGGGTGGCGAGTTCCCCGGCGACCGCGAGCCCGATGCGCACGCGGGACGCCGGATGCATGACGTGCAGCCGGCCGAGGTACGCCCGGGCGGCCATGGCGAGCCGGTCCGGCACGCGGGACACGTCCGCCAGCATCGCCCATCCCTGCAGCTCCGGTGGTAGCAGCACCGGCGGGGTGTACCGGGCGGAGGTGCGCTCCTTGACCACGTAGGTACCGGCGAGGAGATCTCCCAGGCGCTTGCCCCGCCGGTTGGTCAGGGAGGCGAACATCGCGATCGTGGTGAAGGTCGTGTAGGTCTCGACCAGGGCGAGCAGCCCCCGCATCATCGCCTGGCGCAGGCGGATCGGGCCGCCGTCGTCACGCACCACCCGCAGCCCGGCCGCGAGCTTGCCCAGGGACCGCCCCCGGCTGAGGGTCTCCACGGTCACCGGCAGCACCAGCAGCACCAGGACCTGCGCCGTGACGAGCCAGGCCTGTTGGGCCGCCACGTCGGAGGCCGCGATCAACCGGACGAGCAGCCAGGAGATCGCCCAGAAGGCCACCAGCAGCACGACGAGGTCCAGGGCCAGGGCCAGACCGCGCAGCGCCACCGAGGCGGGCCGCAGCTCCAGGAGCACCGCCTCGCCGGTGACCAGGTCCAGGTCGAGTTCCTGGAAGGTGAGCTCCTCGGCGGGCGAGAAGGCAGACGGGGACGACGGCGCGCTCACCGGGTCAGCCTAGCCAGCGATCAGGGTCGCCGCGGGCGCCGCCGTCCGCGTCGCGCCTGCCCGGGTGCCGTACGCTCGCCAGGTGGATCTCGACGCGTTCGTCACCGTGCACGAACCCGAGTGGCGCAGGCTCGATCTGCTGGCCCGGCGACGGCGACTGACCGGCGAGGAGGTCGACGAACTGGTCGCCCTCTACCAACGGGCGGCCACCCACCTCTCCGTGGTCCAGTCCTCCGCGCCCGACCCGAGCGTCATCTCGCGCCTGTCCACGACCGTCGCGCGCGGACGTACCGCGGTGGCCGGCGGGCACGAGCCCGGGCTGCGCGAGCTGGCCCGGTTCGTGCTCATCGCGTTCCCCGCGGCGGTGTACCGGATCCGGTGGTGGGCCATCGCCTGCGCGGCGGGCACCCTCGCCATCTCCACGGTCTGCGCGATCTGGATCGCCAACCACCCGGGGGTTCAGGAGTCGTTGGGGAGCAACGCGAAGCTGCGTCAGCTCGTCGAGCACGACTTCGCGGACTACTACCGGGCCCACCCGGCGACGAGTTTCGCGGCCCAGGTGTGGACCAACAACGCGCTGATCGCCCTCATGTGCCTGGTGACCGGGATCGCCGGCCTGCCCGTGCTGTACATGTTGCTGTCGAACGCGCTCAACATCGGGATCGACGCGGGCGTGATGGCTGCCTACGACCGACTGGACGTCTTCTTCGGGCTGATCCTGCCGCACGGGCTGCTCGAGCTGACCGCCGTCTTCCTGGCCGCGGGGTCCGGGCTGCAGCTGTTCTGGGCCTGGATCGACCCCGGTCCCATCCCCCGGGCGGAGGCCCTGGCCCGGGCCGGGCGCTCGATGCTCTCCGTGGGGTTGGGCCTGGTGGTCGTCCTCCTGGTCTCCGGCGTGATCGAGGCCTTCGTGACGCCCTCACCGCTGCCCACCTGGGCCAGGATCGGGATCGGCGGGGCGGTCTGGGCCGCGTTCCTGGCCTACTTGACCGTCTTCGGGCGCCGGGCCGCCCGGCTGGGGGAGACCGGTGACCTGACCGAGGAGCTCCGGGGCGACGTGCGTTCCTACGCGGGCTGAACCTGCCGGTGTCACTCACCGGAGCTGCCGCCACTCACCGAGCTGCCACCTCCGGCCGGAGCAGCCGCCGCTCACCAGCCCCGGCACCCCCACTAGAGCCGGCCGGCGGCCTTGAGCGCGAGGTAGTGATCGGCCAGACGCGGGGGCAGCTGGTCGGGGGGAGCGTCGAGGACCTCCACGCCCAGACGGCCCAGTTCGGCGGTGACCGCGGTCCGGTCGAGCTCGGCCCGGGCGGCGGCCGCCGCCCCGTACACGGCGTGGGCGGTACCCCGCCCCTGGGCGAGGGTGTGCACCGCAGGGTCGGCGACCGAGGCGAGCACCACCGTGTGGTGGCTGGTGAGCCGGGTGACGACCGGCAGCAGACCCTCCTCGACCGGGGCCGCCTCGAGCGGGCTGAGCAGGACGACGAGCGCGCGCTGGGAGAACCGGCTCCGGACGACCCCGGTGACCGCGGACCAGTCCGTCTCGACGAGTTCCGGTTCGAGCCCGGCCATGGCCTCGACGAAGCGTGGCAGCACCTCGTTGCGGGACGCGCTCTCGACGCGGGCCCGCACCCGACGGTCCATGGCGATCAGGTCCACGCGGTCCCCCGCCCTCGTGGCCAGGGCGGCCAGGAGCAGGGCTGCGTCCATCGCGGCGTCGAGTCGGGTGCCGTCGCCGATCCGCGCGGCCGCGGTGCGGGAGGTGTCCAGCAGCAGGAGCACCCGGCGGTCCCGCTCGGGGCGCCAGGTGCGCACCACCACCTGCTGGCGCCGGGCGGTGGCCCGCCAGTCGATCGAGCGGACGTCGTCGCCGTCGACGTAGTCGCGCAGCGAGTCGAACTCCGTGCCCTGTCCCCGCCGGTGCAGCGCGGCCCGTCCCTCCAGTTCGCGGAGCTGGGCCAGCTTGCTGGGCAGGTGCCGGCGCGAGTGGAACGGCGGCAGCACCCGCACCCGCCAGGGCGCGGGCAAGGTCAGCTGGCGGCAGGCCAGCCCCAGCGGCCCGGCGCTGCGCACGGCGACCCCGACCGCGAGTCGGTCCCCGCGCCGCGTGGGCGTGAGCCCGGTGGCGTAGCGGCGGCGTTCACCGGGCGGCAGGTCGACCCGGTGGCGCGTCCCGTGCGCCCCGGCGCCGGGCTGCCAGGCGTCCCGGGCGAGGCCGCGCAGCCGCCGTCCGCCGAGATTGGTGAGCAGGAAGGTCGTCTCGCACGACTCGCCCAGGCGCACCGGGGACGTGGGCTCGCGGGTCACCGAGAGCGTGCGGGGGGAGGCGGCCAGCAGCAGGTCGAGGAGCACGCCCAGCACGCACAACCCCAGCCAGCCCCACACCGTGCCCCAGCCGGGCGCCCAGGCCACCGGCAGCGCCCCGAGCGCCACGAGCAGGGCGGCCCGTCCGGTGAGGGTCATCAGCGGGGGACGGGCACGGCGGCCAGGACCGAGCCGAGGACGCCGTCCACGGTGACGCCTTCGAGTTCGGACTCCGGCCGCAGTTGGATGCGGTGCCGCATGGTGGCCACGGCCAGGGCCTTGACGTCGTCCGGCGTGACGAAGCTGCGGCCGGTCAGCCAGGCCCAGGCGCGCGAGGTCGCGAGCAGCGCGGTCGCGCCGCGGGGGGAGACGCCCAGGGCGACGGACGGGGTCGCGCGGGTGGCACGCACCAGGTCCACCACGTAGGCGGCCACCGCGGGGGAGACGCTGACCGCGCGCACCGCCCGTGCGGCCGCGCGCAGGTCGTCCGCCCCGGCCACGGGACGGACCCCGGCCGCCGTCAGGTCCCGCGGGTCGAACCCTGCGGCGTGCCGGCTGAGGATCTCCAGCTCCACCTCGCGCGGGGGCAGCGGGAGCTCGAGCTTGAGCAGGAACCGGTCGAGCTGGGCCTCGGGCAGCGGGTAGGTGCCCTCGTACTCGACGGGGTTCTGGGTGGCCGCGACCACGAACGGCTCGGGCAGGGGGCGCGGCTTGCCGTCGACGCTGACCTGCCGCTCCTCCATGGCCTCCAGGAGCGAGGCCTGGGTCTTGGGCGGGGTCCGGTTGATCTCGTCCGCGAGCAGGAGATTCGTGAACACCGGGCCCTCGCGGAAGGAGAACTCCGCGCTGCGCGGGTCGTAGACCAGGGATCCGGTGACATCGCCCGGCATGAGGTCCGGGGTGAACTGCACCCGGGTCGTCGTCAGCCGCAGGGACTGCGCGAGCGCCCGGACGAGGAGCGTCTTGGCCACCCCCGGGACTCCCTCGAGCAGCACGTGGCCCCGGCAGACGAGAGCGATGATCAGGCCGGTCACGGCTGCGTCCTGGCCGACGACCGCCTTGGCCACCTCCGCTCGCACCCGGTTCAGGGCCTCCCGGGCCGTGTCACCGCCCGGATCCGGTCGCCCGGCCGTCGGGGCTCCGGGGTAGGGGGCGCCCGGGGTCGGCATGCCCGGGAACGGCCCTGCGGAGGGCGGCAGGTGGGGCGCCGGCGCGGTGTGACCCGGCGCCGACGACGGGATCTCGGGCACGGGCTGGTCGGTCACGAGCGGGGCTCCTTCGGGGTGGACTGCGTCGGTGACGAAGGGGTGAGGGCGCGCTCCAGCACGTCCAGGTCGTCGGCGAGGCGGACGAGCGCGGGGTCGTCGGCGGGCACCGGACCGAGGAGGACGTGGGTCACCTGCTGCGCGGGCAGGCCGGTGCGTGCGGTCAGCACGGTCACCAGGTCTTCGGGGCGGGCGTCCGGGGGCAGTGCGAGCTGCCGGGCCAGGCGTCGCGCGGTCGCGGTGCGCAGGGTGGCCGCCGCGCGGCCCCGGGCCCGGGCCTGGTGGTAGAGCCGGGCTCGGCCGAGTTGCGCCTCGGCGGCCCGCACCACGACCGGCAGCGGTTCGGCCACGAGCGGCCCCAGCCGCCGGCCGCGCCAGAGCATCGCGACCACCGAGGCGAGCAGGAGCTGCAGCATGATCCACCAGGTGGCCCGGGGCAGCAGCCGGCCGGCGCCCCCGACGCTGGACCCGCCGTCACCCGACGCGCTGTCGCTCACCCGGTCGATGCGGGGCCCGAGCCACACCAGTTCGTGGTGGCGGCCGAGCAGGCGCAGCGCGAGCGCGGCATTGCCCTCCTCGGCCAGGTGCTGGTTGGTGAGGACCTTCGCCTGGCCCAGCACGGCGACCCGCCGCTCGTCCTGGTGGGTGAGTACCAGCGAGCCGCCGCCGTCCTCGTCCTGGTAGCAGACGGTGGGGGTGTCGTTCTCGCCGGAGGAACTCGCGGAGCCGTCGACGCCATTGCCCGAGTAGACGAACCCGCCACCGGTCGTCCGTCCGGCGGCGACGGCGTCGGGATCGGTGCACTGCGGATCCGCCGGTGCGGCCGAGGTCTCCCCGACGGTCTGCACCGTGGGCGCGAGCGCGTCGAGCGTGACCTGATCGGGGGCCACGAGGACGAGGTCCGCCCGGTAGCTGCGGAGTATCCCGAGATCCTCGCTGCTGAGCAGTTCGGGGGACACCACGACGAGGGCCACGTCGTCCGCGTCGCCGTCGAGCGCCCAGTCCAGCTCGTCCGCGGCTTCCGAGGCGGAGTGCGTCGGGACGATCCGGACGTCGTGGGCCCGCAGGATCCGTGCCAGCGCGGCGGAGCCGTCGGGAGCGGTGCTGCCGGGATCGAGTGCCGGGCCGGAACTCTGCACACTCGCCAGGGAGGCCACCATCACGGACCCCACCGCGAGCACGGCGAGGAGCAGGGGCCAACGCCAGCGGCGCCAGCGGCGGTTGAGATCCGTCCGGGCGCTCGGGCTCCGCGTCTCCACCGGAACGGCCGTCGTGGACGGCGGGGCGGGGGAGGTGCGCCCGGACGGGTCGGTCGGTGCCGGGGCGGAGGTCTGGGTGGAGGATGCGCTCATCGAGGAACCGCCGTCGCGGACACCTGGTCCGAGAACGTCGCGGAATGCCATCGCGCGCGGCGGACCTGCTCGTCGAGCGAGGCCACGGCGAGGTACTCGGACCGACCGGCCTCGTGGTCCCCGTACCGCACCGCGTCGAAGACCGTGGCGGCCGCACCCAGGGCGGCGGCCAGGTCCGGCAACCCCGCGGAGGCCTCCCGGGCGATCTCGCCGGCGGTGCGACCCGGACGCGGGGAGAGCTGGGTGCGCTCCTCCAGGGTGCGCACCAGGGCACGGAACCGTTCCAGGACCGCCTGACTCCACGCCTCCTCGGCGGCGGCCTCCTCGGCGGCGGCGCGGTGCTCGGCCGCAGTACGCGCCTGGGTGCCGAACACCCGGTCCCGGGACGTGCCGAGGGAGGCGCCGCGCAGGGTCCTGATCCGTCTGAACAGCAGCGCCACCAGGACCACGGCGAGAACGATGACGAGCCCGATCGCCAGCGCCGCGCCCGGACTCGCGGGGCTCGGCATCCGTTGGAGCTTGTGGCCCAGCCACTTCAGGGCCTGCTGCAGCCAGTTGACGTGATTCTGCGCGTAGTCCGAGTGGGAGAGCTCCTCGCGGGCCCACCGGCGGGCCTCGTCCCGGCCGGGGGCCAGGGGCGGTTCGTCGGACGCGACCCAGGAGGCCGGGAGCAGGACCCAGGGTGCCAGGCACGCGAGCGAGGACGCCGGGAACTGGGCCCGCGGTGAGGGGTGGAGGGCCCCGCGCACCCGCGCCTTCCCCCGTGGCCGACTCATGCGGCGGGATCGCTCTCGGCCGCGCGCATCAACTCCACGTCGAGTGCCTCGCGGCGGATCCGCAGGTCCACGTAGAGGAGCACCTGCACGGAGGCGTCGAAGGGCTTGAGAATCGCTCCGGCGATCACCGTGCCGATGCTCTGCACCGCCAGGGCGGCGAGCACGTGCCACAGGTCCGAACTGTCCTGGGCGCTCGTCACCACGAGCACCGAGACGGTGCTGAAGAACACCATGAAGACACCGCTCATGATCCCGACGACCATGCGGGTCAACAGGACGATGCCGAAGACCCGCCAGGCGCTGCCGCGCGTGAGCTGCCAGGAGCGACGCATCGCCGCCGTGACCCGTTGCCCCTCGAGCAGCAGGGCGCAGGGGGCGAGTTGCCAGCGGGTCGCCAGGAACAGACTCACCACGATGGCGATCGGCACCCCGAGGACCAGACCGGCGATGCCCGCGCCCGACTCGCCGGCGACCAGCATGGCCACCCCCGGCACGATCGCCACGGCGACCGCCCCGACCATCGCGAGTCCCTGGAGCAGGGTCAGCCCGATCAGGGGGAGCAGCCGCGGCCGTGACCGGGCCCACAGGGCGGGGAATCGGATGCGGCGTCCGATCACCGCATCACTGACCGCCACCGTGAGCAGCCCCGTGAGCACGATCATCCAGAGAGCCTGGAAGAGATTCGCCCCCAGGCTGACGAGGGTCTCCGCGGCGGGACCGGACTGTTCCAGCGGATCCTCGGAGAGCACGCCGTCCCGCACGCGGAGCAGGGCGGTCGCGGTGGGCACGAGGGTGAGGATCGAGCCGATGGCGACCACGATCGCGGAGGTCCCGATCATCACCCGGGGGTTCGCGCGGATCGCGCGGAAGGCCCCGTCGAAGATCTCCCCGAGCCCGATCGGGCGCAGCGGGATGATGCCGTTCCGCCGGCGCGAGGACCAGCCCGGGGGCGGCGCCCCCCACGCGGGTGGTGCCTGGCCCCAGCTGGGAGGTGCCTGCCCCCACGCGGGCGGGGGAGGAGTCCCCCAGCCGGGAGGTGCCTGTCCCCAGGCGGGTGGCGCGGGGGCGTAGCCGGGAGGTGTCTGTCCCCAGCCGGGAGGTGCAGGGGCGTAGCCGGGAGGTGTCTGTCCCCAGCCGGGCGGCGTGGGTCCGTAGCCTCCGCCAGGTGGTGGAGGCGTTCCCCAGCCGGGTGGCGGTGCCTGTCCCCACGCGGGTGGGGGGACCTGAACCGGCGCGGTCCCCGACACGGCCCCGGGCGGGATCTGCGCGCCCGGTGAGGTCCCGGGAGGGGGTGGGGCCGTGGCAGCGTCCTCCGCCCCGTGCGGGTTCTCGGACACGGATCGTCCCTCCTGAACTCGAACGACCGGCTCCTGCGTTCCCCCGGCCGGTGCGGGGCAGTCTTCCACGTGCGGGTGTCCGGGGCGGACCAGGATCTTGAATGTGTTCCCCGACCGGAATGCTCGCAGACCGGAGTCCCCGAACGTTGCGTCGGTGTCCCGGCGAACGGCGTGTCCCCGGATGTCGGTACCCGGGCGTTCGACGATCGCGCGTCCTCCCCACTTCCCAGGCCCGATCTTCGCGGAGGCGCGTCCCCGAGCCTGCACCGAGAACGCGGGGGTGGACGGGCGAGAACGCGGGGGTGGACGGGTGAGAACGCCGGGGTGGACGGGCGGGAGTGCCCGGGGTGGGTGGGCGTGAACTCGGAGGGTGGCCGGGGGAGAGCGCCGGGGGTGGGTGGGAAGCGGAGGGTGCGCGGGGGAGAACGCGGAGTGTGTGCAGCTGAGCAGATTGATGGTTGCTTCCGCGGGCGGCGATCCGGGCGTGTCATCGGCGGGGTCGCGGTGACACCATGACCCCATGAAGGGACGCGTACTTGTGGTCGATGACGACGCCGCCTTGTCCGAGATGCTCGGCATCGTGTTGCGGGGTGAGGGCTTCGATCCAGCTTTCTGCGCCGACGGCGCGGAGGCACTGGAGGCGTTCCGATCCTCGAAGCCCGATCTGGTGCTCCTCGACCTGATGCTGCCGGGCAAGGACGGCATCGAGGTCGCCCGGCAGATCAGGCTCGAGTCCGGGGTCCCCATCGTCATGCTGACCGCCAAGAGCGACACGGTGGACATCGTTCTCGGACTGGAGTCCGGCGCGGACGACTACGTCGTCAAGCCCTTCAAGCCCAAGGAGCTCATCGCCCGGGTCCGTGCCCGCCTGCGTCGCAGCGACGAGCCCGCTCCCGAGCTGCTCGAGATCGGCCCGGTGACCATCGATGTCGCGGGACACTCGGTGCGCAGGGCAGGGGAGCCCGTGTCCCTGACGCCGCTGGAGTTCGACCTGCTCGTCGCCCTGGCGCGCAAGCCCTGGCAGGTGTTCACCCGAGAGGTCCTCCTGGAGCAGGTCTGGGGATACCGGCACGCCGCGGACACCCGTCTGGTCAACGTGCACGTGCAGCGCCTGCGCTCCAAGGTCGAGAAGGACCCCGAGCACCCCGAGGTCGTGGTGACCGTCCGCGGCGTCGGGTACAAGGCCGGCCCGGCCTAGGTGACCTGGTTGTCGGCTGTCGGACGAGTCGCCGTCCGGCGACTGCCCGGTGCACGTCCGGGCACGATGCCCTCGGACGCCGACCCTCCCGAGGCCCCGCCCGGCCCGTCGCCGGAACGTGAGGACTCCCGCCGGCGACGAACGATCCGACGACTCGGTACGGCGGTCCTGTGGGGCCGCACCCACCTGCGGCCCGTCCGCTGGGTGCGGGGCTCCGGACAGGCGATGAGGCACGGCTGGCGCCGGTCCCTGCAGGTCCGGGTCGCGACGGCGACGATGCTGCTCAGCGCCCTCGTCGTGATCACCGTGGGGGACTCGCTGCTCGTCCGCATCCGGGACGGATTGTTGGCCTCGAGCCAGTCCCGGGCCATCAGCGACGCCTCCGGGCTCATCCAGGACCTGCAGGCGAAGTTCGACGCCGCGCCGATCAGCGATCAGAACTCCGCCCGCGAGGCGGTCACACCGCTCGTGGGGGTCCTCGCGGGTGCGAGCGAGGAGAACAGCTCTCTTCCGACCAGGACGTTCGTGATGCTCCGGGCGCTCAGTTCCGACTCCCCCGAGGGCATCGTGCGGGAGTCGACGGGGCCGGGCGTGGGCCCCGACGCGATCCCGGACGACCTGCGGGAGCGCGTGAACTACGCCAAGCCCCTGCGGGTACAGGGACGACTGATCTCGTTGTCGACGGGAACGGGCGGCCAGACGGTGCCCGCCTTCGCCGTGGGGTCCCTCGTGGACATCCCGCTCGCCGGGCAGTACGAGATCTACCTGGTCTACCCGCTGCGCGACGAGCAGGGCATCCTCGATCTCGTCCAGACCTCCTTCGCGGTCGGGGCCCTGGCCATGGTCGCCCTCGTCGTCGGTGTCGCCGTGGTGGTGACCCGGCAGGTGGTCAGTCCCGTGCGTCAGGCCGCCCGTACCGCCGAGCAGCTCTCGTCGGGACGTCTGGATCGGCGGATGCGGGTGCGGGGCGAGGACGACCTGGCCCGGCTCGGACGGGCCTTCAACGAGATGGCGGACGGGCTGGAACGCCAGATCACCCGGCTCGAGGAGCTGTCGCGCGTCCAGCGGCGCTTCGTCTCGGACGTCTCCCACGAACTGCGGACCCCTCTGACCACGGTGCGCATGGCCGCCGAGGTGATCTACGAGGCCAGGTCCGGATTCGACCCGGCACTGGCACGCAGCGCGGAGCTCCTGGCCAACCAGCTCGACCGGTTCGAGGCCCTCCTGGCGGACCTGCTGGAGATCAGCCGCTTCGACGCGGGCGCCGCCCTGCTCGACATCGAACCCCGGGACGTCGGCCAGGTGGTCGCCCGCGTGGTCGAGGCTCTGCACCCGCTGGCCGACCGGAAGGGGTCGCCACTGGTGCTCTCGCTGCCGTCCACCTCGGCCATCGCGGAGGTCGACCCCCGCCGAGTGGATCGTGTGGTGCGCAATCTGGTGGCCAACGCGATCGAGCACGGCGAGGGGTTGCCGATCGAGATCACGGTCGCGATCGACGAGCACACCGTGGCCGTGGGCGTCCGGGACCACGGGGTGGGACTGCGCCCGCAGGAGGTGGGCATGGTGTTCAACCGGTTCTGGCGCGGCGATCCTGCGCGGGCGCGAACCACGGGTGGTACCGGACTCGGCCTGGCCATCGCGCTGGAGGACGCCCACCTGCACGCGGGCTGGCTGCAGGTCTGGGGTGAGCCCGGCGAGGGAGCCCACTTCCTGCTCACCCTGCCCCGGGCCGGCGGGGTCACCCTGACCGCCTCGCCGATCTCGTTGGTCCCGCCGGAGGTCCAGGAACGTCTGGACGCCGAGCAGGCGGGCACCGCTGAGGGTGACCCGGCGCAGGCCCAGGAGCCGGGACCGGGAGACGGCCTGGATCCCGGTGGGGTGGATCACCTGGGGGGATGGGGATCGTGACTGATCAGGGGCGCCGTGCGCCGGGAAGGCGGCCGCGCCGGCGGCGGGTCGGGGCATGGGCGCAGGCGGCCCTCCTGGTGACCGTCGCCGCGCTGACGAGTTCCTGCGTGTCCATCCCGGCCGACGGGCCGGTCGTGGGCGGACCCGAGTTGCGGCGGGATCCGGGGCCCCTGCAACAGATCGCGTCCGGCCCCGGCCGGGACGACTCCCCGTCCGAGATCGTCAGCGGCTTCCTCGGGGCGGGGGTCGACTTCCGGCAGGGACATGCCGTGGCCCGTAGCTATCTGACCGCGGACCAGCGGGCCCGGTGGTCACCGAACTCCTCGGTCGTGATCTACCCGGACAGCTTCACCCCGCAGATCAGGGTGCTGTCCGACTCGTCGTCGACGTCCGACGTCCGCACTGGTGCCGAACAACCGGGACTGCCCCAGCAGGGAGTCGGCGGGGTCGTGGGGGCTCCGCTGACGGACGTCCCCTACACGCCGTCGGCGAAGGCCGTGGTGCAGCTGCGGCTGCAGGTCCTGGCCACCGTGGACGACCGGGGGGCGCTCACCGAGGCGAGTGCCGACACCTGGCGCACCCTGCGGTTCGAGCTGCGGCAGGAGGAGGGGCAGTGGCGCATCGCCAAGCTCGACAACGGCCTCGCCCTGAGCTGGACCGAGTTCTCCACGAGCACCACGTACATGCACGGTCCGCTGTACTTCGTCGATGTCTCGGGCCGGTACCTCGTCCCCGACGTGCGCTGGTTCCCCCGCACCGTGGACACCATCAGCGCCCTCCCGTCCGTGCAGGTGAGTGCCCTGCTCGGCGGTCCCACCCGCCGCCTCACCGGTGCCGTCACGAGCGGTGCGCCCGCCGGCACCCGACGCGTCGACCCGGTCGTGGTCGACAAGGGTGTGGCGACCGTGAACCTGTCCCTGGACCCGCGTTCCCTGCCCGCCGGTCAGTCGCAGATGCTGCAGGACCAGCTCCTGGCCACCCTCGCGGAGGACCAGGTCAAGCAGGTCAAGATGGTCCTCGCGCCGGGCGACTCGGATCTGGGCGGCGGCTCGACCGCGGGCTCGTCGTTCCAGGACAGCGCGGCGCTTCCCACCGGGCCGCAGGTGAAGGAGACCCAGTTGCTCCTGCTCGACGGGCACGGTCGCCTCGCCACCCCGACCCCGGCGAAGGCTCTCCCGGTGGCGAGCATGCTGGCCACCGGTCCGGTCAGCGGGCTCCCCGGTCTCGGCCCGGGTGTGCAGAGCCCGGCCGTCTCCCTCGACGGGACCATGTACGCGGCTCTGGCGTCGCAGCCGGGTTCCAGGGTGTTGTCCCGCCTGCTGGTGCAGGTGCGAGGGTCCCGGGTCGCGCGCACGCTGATCGAGGTGCCGGGGCAAGAGCTCACCCGGCCCTCGTTCGACGTCGACGGGTGGGTGTGGTCCGCCCCTCGTGCCTTCTCGGGACAGGTGTTCGCGGCGGACCTGGTCGTCGGCAGGGTCCCGGTGCGCGTGGCCTGGCTGAGCGGTGGCTGGCAGGTGCTCGGCCTGCGGATCAGTCGCGACGGCACCCAGGCGGCCCTGGCCGTGCGGGGGGCCGGGGGCGACCAGTTGTTCGTCTGTCCGGTCCTGCGGCGCCAGGACGGGCGTCCGACCGCCCTGGGGCCGGCCGTGCGCGTGGCACCTCGGCTCTCGAGCATCACAGATCTGGCCTGGACCTCGGACGACGAGCTCGTCGTGCTCGGCACGGAGAACCTGTCGTCCGGCTCGGGCGGCCCCGTCCGAGCGACGGCGACCCAGGTGTGGTCGGTGCCGATAGGCCAGGTCACGGTCTCGATGGGGATCGTCGCGGACGCGGTCTCGGTGACGGCCGGTAACGCCTCGGACGAGGTCTACCTGGGGACCTCCGACGGGCGGATCCTCGCCCGTTCCGGGTCCCGCTGGACCTCGCTGACCATCGGAGGGTCACCCGCGCTGCCGGGGTGAGTCAGGGCTCCGGGCCTCCCGCCCGGCATCCCTCTCGCCCGGCGCCCGGTCGGGCATGGTCGACCTGTGCACAGCAGTGCGTGGGGACCCAGCCGTCCCCCGGCACGGTGTCCGAACGTGCTGCCGGGGGACACGACCCCAAGCTGGGGCGGTGCAGAGCCGGTGGGTGGTGCGGAGCGGGCGCTGGGTGCGAAGCGGACGCCGGGCGGTGCGGAACTGGTGGGTGGAGCTGCTCGACCTCGTGCTCCCGCGGTCCTGCGCCGGATGTGGTCGGCTGGACGTGGAGATCTGCGACTCCTGTCGGGCGCGGCTGTGGCTGCCCGCGCGCAGGGTCGATCCTCCGGTCGCCCCCGGTGGCCGGGAGCGTGCGGGCGGCGCCCGGCCCGTCGGCGTGTGGGCGGGCCCGGACTACGCCGGGGCCGTGGCGCGCGTGATCCTCGCCTGGAAGGACCGCGGGCGGCCCTGGCTCGGGCGCGAGCTCAGCCCCGTCCTGGCGGGTGCGGTTCGCGCAGGGCTCGACGAGGCGGAGGACCTGGGGCTGGTGTCCCGTGGCTCGGACGTCGTGGCGCTCGTCGGCGTGCCCTCGTCGAGGCGGGCGATCCGGCGCCGTGGCCAGGACATGGTGACCGCGCTCGCACGGGGCGCGGCCGCGGACCTGGCCAGGCACGGATGGACGGTCCGCACGGAGCCTGCGTTGCGTCGTCGCCGGCACATCCGGGATCAGGCCGGACTGGCGGCGCGTGCCCGCGCGCGCAATGTGGCGGGCGCCTTCGCCGTGCGCCGAAGGGCGACGTGGCTCGTCGGGCAGCCCGTTGTGCTGGTGGACGACGTGGTGACCACCGGGGCCAGCCTGGCCGAGGCGGCACGGGCGCTGCGGGAGGCAGGCGCTCAACTCGTCGCCATATGTGCGGTGTGCGCCACCCCGGCGCGTCATGGTCTGTCCGTACGGCGTCGGGTGGACTAGCGTGGACGGACAGTGACCCCGGGAATTCCCAGGGATCGCTCAGCAGCGCCCGAGATCGTCAGGGAAAGGTGGCTCACAAGCCAGCGGCTCCACCCGATCGGCTGCTCGTTCGAGCCGGTCAGGTGCCCGATGGATCCAATTCCGACAAGAGACGGCCCCAGCACCCGGCAGTTGCACGGACCGTGATCATCCGGTTCCGTGCGCGCCCCACCCGCAGGGAGGTCACCCGTGGACATCGTGATCACCGGTCGGCACACCGAGGTGTCCGAACGCTTCCGCCGGCAGGCGGAGGAGAAGCTCGCCAAGGTCACCCAGTGGGCGCCGAAGGCGCACCGGGTGGACGTCGAGCTGTCCCACGAGCGCAATCCCCGCCAGTCCGCGACCCGGAAGAAGGTCGAGATCACCGTCCGGAACAAGGGACCGGTGATCCGCGCCGAGGCTTCGGCCGAGGAGTCCTACGCCGCCCTCGACATGGCCCTGGGCAAGCTCACCGAGCGGCTGCGTCGCAGCAGCGACCGGCGCAAGGTCCACCACGGTCGGCAGACCCCGCCCTCGGTGCGCCAGGCGCAGGCCGAGGACACGGTCGCCGCGGCCGAGCTCGGGGCGATCACGCCGTCGTCCGGGATCCCGCTGATCACTCCGCTGAACGACGCCGTGCCCGCGCAGGGGACAACCGTCGAGGACGACGAGAGCCCGATCGTGATCCGCTCCAAGGACCACATCGCCTCGCCGATGACCCTCGACCAGGCGCTCTACGAGATGGAGCTGGTCGGGCACGACTTCTACCTCTTCGTCGATGCCGAGAGCGGCCGCCCCAGCGTGGTCTACCGTCGGCACGGCTGGAGCTACGGCGTGATCCGGCTTCAGGTGGCCCAGCCGGTCGAGGAACCGGCGCCGGCCACAGCCCGGGCGGTCGTCGGCTGAGACGCCGCACACCTGCTCGACCCGCCGCCCGGCGGGGTCCTCGGATCCCGCCGGGCGGCGTCACGTCCGGGCCTGTCTCCCTGCCGAGCTCGGGCCCGTCTCCCGTCCTGAGACGCTGCCGGCACGGAATGTCGGACCGGGCTGGCAGCATCCCTGTCGTGTCGTTCTCCCTGCCCGCTGACGGGGCGCCCTCGGTCGATCCCGCGAGCCTCCCGCCCGTCCCCGGGCCGCCGGCCCCGCGCCGTCCCGAGCGGCTCAGCCTTGCCCAGGCACGTCGGGTCGCCGTCGCGGCGCAGGGCCTCGCGCGGGGCCGGTCCGAGACCCCGGTGACCACCCGGCAGCTGCAGCGGGTGGTCGATGCGCTCGGCGTGGTCCAGATCGACTCGGTGAACGTGCTCTCCCGCAGCCACTACCTGCCGTTCTTCAGCCGGCTCGGTGACTACCCGCGGGCGCTTCTCGACCGCATGAGCACCACGTCACCACGCAGGCTCGTGGAGTACTGGGCGCATGAGGCGTCGTTCGTCGCGCCCTCCACGCACCGGTTGCTGCGGTGGCGCATGGCTCGGGCCCATGCCGACGCGTGGACCGGCATGATCAGGGCAGCTGCCGAGCGGAAGGAGCTGGTGGACGCCGTCCTGGAGACGGTCGCCGCCCGGGGCGCCAGCACCACGCAGGAGCTGGAGCGTGCCCTGGAACCGGATCGGCGCCGGACCGCCGGGCAGTGGGGATGGAACTGGTCGGACACCAAGTGCGTGGTCGAGTTCCTGTTCTGGAGGGGAGAACTCACCGCGGCCGGGCGCAGCGCCCAGTTCGAACGGCGCTACGACCTTCCCGCCCGGGTGCTGCCGGTCGAGATCGCCGCAGCCCCGGACCCGGAGGAGGCCGACGCAGTGCGGGCCCTGGTCGCCATTGCGGCCAGGGCCCACGGCGTCGCGACCGAGCGCTGCCTGCGGGACTACTTCCGGCTGCGCGCCGAGGCGACCCGGCTCGCCGTCGCCGAACTGGTCGAGGAGGGGGAGTTGCTCCCCGTGCGGGTGGACGGCTGGGACCGCATCGGGTATCTCCACCGGAGCGCGCGGGTGCCGCGCAGGATTCAGGCCAGGGCCCTGCTCAGCCCCTTCGACTCGCTGGTCTGGGAACGGACCCGGACGGAGGAGCTCTTCGGGTTCCGGTACCGGCTGGAGATCTACACGCCTGCGGTGCGGCGCGTGTACGGGTACTACGTGCTGCCCTTCCTGCTCGGGGACCGGTTGGTGGCGCGGGTGGATCTGAAGGCGGACCGGACCGGCGGCGGGGTGTTGCGGGTTCAGGCCGCCTGGGCGGAGCCCGGGGTGGACGCCGGGGTGGCCGAACCCCTCGCCGACGAGCTGCGTCTCCTGGCCGGGTGGCTGGGGCTGTCCGCGGTCGAGGTCGCGGGGCGGGGTGACCTCGCCCCGGAACTCGCCGTGCGCTGCGCGGGCTGAGGGCGGGTCAGCGCCGTCCGCGGGGGGCCGGGTCGCAGACGAGCCGCGCGTGCAGGTGTTCGTCGCGTCGCGTCTGGTCCGTGCAGGCGCCCGTGTCCGACGTGTGCCCGTCGCCTGTCCTGTCGAGCGGCTGGGGCCGACCGGAGGGCGGCGTGACGGCTGCCCGGGGGGCACCTGTGGTGGCGGGTCCCTGTGGGCCCGGTGAGGCGCTCACGGTCGCGGGCACCCGGGTGGACTCCCGCAGCAGACCCTCGAGTCGGAAGCCGCACCGGCGCGCCACCGCGCAGGAGCGCTCGTTCCCCACCTCGTGGCGCAACTCGATCCTGTGCCAGCCCAACCGCGCGAAGACGGCGTCGGTGCCGGCGGCCAGCGACCGCGAGGCGAGGCCCTGGCCCCGTGCCTGGGCGCAGAGCCAGTACCCGACCGCGCCCACCCCCAACTCGGGGTCCACCAGCCGGAAGTGCACGCCGCCGAGCACCGTGCCCCCGTCGTCCGCCAGTGCCCAGGCGACCCCGTCACCCTCCGCCCAGGCCGCTCCGTACTCGTGGATCAGCGTGAGAGCCCGGTCGCGGTCGGGGACGGTCAACCCGGCGTAGCGCACCACGAGGGGATCGGCTCCCGCGATCACCAGGCCAGGGGCGTCGTCCTGGTCCCAGGCACGCAGGAGCAGGGACTCGGCGAGGCGCAGGCGCGGCTGCCGCGCGGTCCTCCGCCGGGCCGGTGCCCGCTCGGTGGTCGGGGTTCCGGCCGTCGAGGATCCGGCCGTCGTGGCCGGTCCCGTGGTCCGCCTGCTCACCGGCGCGGGCGGGTGTTCCGGCGCACCCGCGCCATGGCCACGCGCCCGAGGGCGCCTGCCCGGCCGTCCGCGGCCGGATCCCGGCACTCGCGGGCCAGCAGGTCGAAGCGCAGGAAGTCGTGGACGCTGCCGTCACGCAGCTTCTCCGCGGAACGGTCCACGCCGGTCGCCCGCATGCCCGCGGCGACCGCCACATGGGCGGAGGCCTCGTTGCCCCGGGCCACACGCACGAGCAGGCGTGACAGGCCCAGCCCGCCGTCCTCGCGGGGGATGAAGGCGTGCCGGGTCGCCAGGCGCAGGGCCCGGACGGTCAGGCCCCGACCGCGCGCGTCCGGATGGGCCCAGTAGCCGGCCTCGGCCACCGCGGAGACCCCGCCGCGCATGCCGAACAGGCCGACCTCGCCGAGCAGATGTCCCTCGCCCGGGTCGCAGACGGCCCAGAAGAGCCCGTTCCCGGTGGCATGTTCCCCCGCGATCTGTTCGAGGTGCGCCGCGGCTTCGAGTCGCCCGTAAGGGTGCGGCAGATCGGGCAGCCAGTACTGGGTGAGGGGGTCGGTGCAGGCCTGGACGATCCGCGGGATGTCGTCGGCAAGGTGTTGGCGCAGCACGACGGCGCCGTCCGTGAGCACCGGCGGGGTCAGCCAGGGGTGAGCGGGGCTGAGCGGCTCCCCCCGGAGCAGGGACCCGGTCCAGGCGTCCCGCAGCCGCCCGTGGTCGTCGATCGAGGCGCGGGAGATGCCGTCGATCCGGAAGCCGACCGCCCAGGCGACCCGGCGACTGCGCCAGTTGCCCACGATGGCCTTCCAGTGCACGGCCTGCAGGTCCAGCTCGTCGAAGCCCCAGCGCAGCGCCAGCCGCAGGGCTGCGGCCATGGTGCCCCGACCCCGCGCCCAGGGGGCGAGGCTGTATCCGATCTCGGCGGCGCCCACCGGCCCGGGGCGCAGGTCCACCGAGCCGCAGAACTCGCCTCCCCGTTCGATGGCGAAGCTCAGGCACTGTCCTGACTCCCAGGCAGGTCGGCGCGAGGCGATGAAGTTCCGGGCATGCTCGAGCCGATAGGGATGCGTCACCTGCGTCCACCGTGCCATCTCCCGGTCCTGGCACTGGGCGAGGACCGCAGAGGCGTCATCCCTTCTGTGCGCACGCAAGGTGACGGTCTGATCTGTGAGAGTCGGTGCCCACCCCGGAGGCCGCATGTCGGCAGCGTGGCGTGAGTACCGGTGTAGTGGCAAACGGCATTGTGATGGGGCCTGGGTGGTCCCCGTCACGTTCTGGGCTGTCTACGATGACGAGGGCACCTTTGTGCCGCTCCATTCGTCACGCGTGCAGGCCCCCCGTGAGGTACCTGGGGTACCGGACGTGCAGGGTGACCTCACGGTGCACCGGACGGGACGGCGCGGATGTGCCGCAGTGGTGAGGACCGTGGGGTCCTCTGGGATTCGAGTGCTGGGAGAGCGCGACGTGGTGACGATCGTCGAGAGGATTCTGCGTGCCGGTGAGGGCCGCACCCTCAAGAGGCTGCAGGGGCTCGCGAGCCAGGTCAACGCACTCGAGGAGGACTTCGTCGCGCTGACCGACGCGCAACTGCGCGAGGAGACCGACAAGTTCCGGGCGCGGGTGGCCGACGGCGAGTCCCTGGACGACCTGTTGCCCGAGGCGTTCGCCGCGGTGCGGGAGGCATCGCGACGCACCCTGGGCCAGCGGCACTTCGACGTGCAGCTGGTGGGTGGTGGGGCGCTGCATCGCGGCAACATCGCCGAGATGAAGACCGGTGAGGGCAAGACCCTCGTCGCCACGCTGCCGGCGTACCTCAATGCGCTCTCCGGCAAGGGCGTCCACGTGATCACGGTCAACGACTACCTGGCCTCGTACCAGTCCGAGCTGATGGGCCGGGTGTTCCGGTTCCTGGGGATGTCGGTCGGCTGCATCATGAGCCAGATGCGGCCGGACGAGCGCCGCCAGCAGTACGCGGCCGACATCACCTACGGCACGAACAACGAGTTCGGGTTCGACTACCTGCGCGACAACATGGCGTGGAGCACCGAGGACCTGGTCCAGCGCGGTCACAACTTCGCGATCGTCGACGAGGTGGACTCGATCCTCATCGACGAGGCCCGGACGCCACTGATCATCTCGGGGCCGTCCGACCAGCCGCAGAAGTGGTACGTCGAGTTCGCCAAGATCGCCAAGCGGCTCAAGGCCGACGTGGACTACGAGGTCGACGAGAAGAAGCGCACCATCGGGGTGCTGGAGGAGGGGATCGAGAAGGTCGAGGACCACCTCGGCATCGAGAACCTCTACGAGAGCGTGAACACGCCGCTGGTCGGCTTCCTCAACAACGCGGTCAAGGCCAAGGAACTGTTCAAGCGGGACAAGGACTACGTCGTCATCAACGGCGAGGTGCTCATCGTCGACGAGCACACCGGTCGCATGCTCCCCGGACGTCGGTACAACGAGGGGATGCACCAGGCGATCGAGGCCAAGGAGGGCGTCGAGATCCAGAGCGAGAACCAGACGCTCGCCACGATCACCCTGCAGAACTACTTCCGCATGTACGACAAGCTCTCGGGCATGACCGGCACGGCCCAGACCGAGGCCGCCGAGCTCATGTCCATCTACAAGCTCGGGGTCGTGTCCATCCCCACCAACCGGCCCATGGTCCGCATGGACCAGGCCGATCTGGTCTACAAGAACGAGCAGGCCAAGTTCGAGGCCGTCGCCGACGACATCGCCGAGCGGCACGGCAAGGGTCAGCCCGTGCTCATCGGCACCACGAGCGTCGAGAAGAGCGAGTACCTGTCGCAGCTGCTGGTCAAGCGGGGGATCCGGCACGACGTGCTCAACGCGAAGCAGCACGAGCGTGAGGCGACGATCGTGGCGCAGGCCGGTCGCAAGGGTGCGGTGACCGTGGCCACGAACATGGCCGGTCGCGGTACCGACATCATGCTCGGCGGGAACGCGGAGTTCGTCGCCATCGAGGAGATGAAGCGGCGCGCCCTCGACCCGGTCGAGACCCCGGAGGAGTACGAGGCGGCCTGGCCGGACGTGCGCAAGGCGGCGCAGGAGTCCGTCGCCACCGAGCACGACGAGGTCGTCGAACTGGGTGGCCTGTACGTGCTGGGCACCGAGCGCCACGAGTCGCGGCGTATCGACAACCAGCTGCGCGGGCGTTCCGGACGTCAGGGCGACCCGGGGGAGAGCCGGTTCTACCTCTCCCTGACGGATGACCTGATGCGCCTGTTCAACTCGGGCATGGTGGAGAGCTTCCTCAACCGGTTCAACGTGCCCGACGACATCCCGATCGAGTCGAAGATGGTCTCCCGGGCGATCGCGAGCGCGCAGAGCCAGGTCGAGGCCCGCAACTTCGAGATCCGCAAGAACGTCCTCAAGTACGACGACGTCCTGAGCCGCCAGCGCGAAGTGATCTATTCCGAGCGCCGCCGCGTCCTGGAGGGCGAGGACCTGCACGAGCAGATCCGGCCGTTCATCGACGACGTGGTCGCCGGTTACGTCCGGGCGGCCACCGCCGAGGGGTTCGCCGAGGACTGGGACCTCGACCAGCTCTGGACTGCGCTGAGGACCGTGTACCCGGTCGGCATCAGCGTGGGCGACCTGTTGGAGGAGGTCGGGGACCGGTCGGGCATCACCCAGGACCTGCTGATCAGCGAGCTCACCTCCGACGCGCAACTCGCGTACGGGCGTCGGGAGGAGGAGCTCGGCGAGCAGACCATGCGCGAGCTGGAGCGGCGGGTGCTCCTGTCGGTGCTCGACCGCAAGTGGCGCGAGCACCTCTACGAGATGGACTACCTGCAGGAGGGCATCGGTCTGCGGGCGATGGCCCAGCGGGATCCGCTCGTGGAGTACCAGCGCGAGGGCTTCATGCTCTTCCAGGCGATGCTGGACGGCATCAAGGAGGAGTCCGTCGGCTTCCTGTTCAACCTGCAGGTGCAGGTGGCCCCCGCCGAGGATGCCGAGGCGGAGGCGGAAGAGGGCGAGCCCGAGGCGAAGGCGGGTCCGGCTCTGGTCGCGAAGGGGTTGAGCGAGGAGCGGCGTCCGCGGGCGCTGCAGTATTCGGCGCCCAGCGCCGACGGTGACGGTGGGGTGCAGACCACCCGGGAGGGCGGCGCGCAGGCGCCCGCGGCCGGGCAGGGTGGCAACCGGGCCGAGCGCCGGGCGGCGCAGAAGAAGAAGCGCCGCTGATCCTCGGCCGGTCATCCCAGCTCCAGCGCCGTCGCCCGCCACCGTCCTTGTACGGTCTCCAACCGCAGGGCGACGGCGCGGACCCGGGGTGGATCGGTGACGACGGCGCCGACCTCGCAGACGCCGGCTGCGGGCTCGCACACCCGCAGGGTGAGCACCCGTGGGTTGCCCCGGGACGGAGGCCCCGTGGCACGTAGCCGTTCCGTGAGTGCGGAACGTCGGGTCAGCTGTGCCTGGACCTCGGTGGTCGTCCAGCGCACCAGCTGAGCCGGGGGCCGGATCCCGGCCACGGCCTCCAGCGCCGCGTGCAGGAACTGCCGAGCCCAGGCCTGGGGATCCGCAGGGCCCGGACGCGCGCATCTGCCGGCGGGCTGTTCGGGAGCCTCTGCGGGCGGGCCGGGGTGCGGACGTGCCCGGGCGGAGCCTGCGCGGGGGCCTCCTGCTCCGGCCGGGACGGCGCTCGTCGGCACGGGGTCCCGGGTGTCTGCGTGCAGGTCCCCCAGGGGCAGGAGCGGTTGCTGGTTGCCGGCCGGCACGTCCTTCGGGCGCCAGCCGTGCGCCGGGAAGGGTTCGCAGACGGGCAGCGGCAGGCGGCGCAGCGGCGGCCAGATCGTGGTGGGACCGCCGGGACTGCCCTCGACACCGGGTCTGGCCTCGACACCGGGCCTGCTCTCGACGGGGGTGATCGTGCTCCCGGAGGTGGCCGATCGGCGCACGAGGGCGTCAGGGGAGACCCGCGGGGCTCCTTCCGGAGCGATCATGTCGACTCCTTTCCTGTCCTCCCGGTCGGTTCCTGTCCTCCCGGTCGTTCACGTCCCTTCGGCCGGGGGGATGCGCATCGCTCGGAATCCTGTTCAGGCGCGTCCGCGGCGTCCAGGGACGGGACGGCAGTTGTGGACAACCTCCGCTTGAGGCAGGGCCTGTGCGCGGGGTGAGGAAGCACGCCGTGGTGGTCGGCGGGACCTCGAACCGGACCGCCTAACATGTCCGCGTGCTCCCTGTGTCCCCGGATCGTCCCCGAGCCCTCTTCCTGGACTGGGGCGGAGTCCTCACCGCGCCCCTCGACGGGGCGATGGGGGCGTGGGCCGCACGGGAGGGGATCGACTATGCGGCCTTCCGTGACGTCCTCGACTTCTGGTACGGGGACGGGACGGATGTCGTCCGGGACAGCCCGGTGCTGCGGGTCGAACGGGGCGAGTGCTCCACCGAGGAGTTCGAGCGCGCATTGGCGGAGGAGCTGGCTCTGCGGGGGGCGTCGGTGACCGCTGCAGGGCTGCTCGGCCGGGTGCTCCACGACCTCGTGGAGCTGGAGAGAGACATGATCGGTCTCCTCGGACGCGCTCGCGCTGCCGGAGTGCGGACCGGGCTCCTGTCGAACTCGTGGGGGGACCACTACCCCGACGCGCTGTTCGGCGGGATCTTCGACGCGGTGGTCATCTCCGGCCGGGTCGGGATGCGCAAGCCGGAGGAGCGGATCTTCCGGTTCGCGGCGGACCAGCTCGACCTGCCCTGCACCAGCTGCGTGCTGGTGGACGACGTGTCCCTCAACATCACGGCCGCAGGCGCTGCGGGCATGAGGGGAGTCCTGCACCGCTCGTACGAGCGGACCGTGGTCGAGCTCGAGTCGCTGTTCGGGATTCCCCTGGGCGCCTCCTCCGCCGGCTGAACGGCGAGTGCCGTCGAGGGTAGGTGGAGTTCCCGACCTGTGGATCGGCGACACGGCTGTGGACCGCCGACATGGATCACCGGCCGGTGGTGGGATGGTTGTCGGGTGGGATCGTCCCGGATGCAGCAGTACGGGATGTCCCGCGGCAGGCCCGCGTGCCGCGCGGGATCTTCATGGTGGTCCGGAGGTAACTGACCGATGCGTGTCTTCGTGGCGACTACCCTGGCCGGACTCACGGCCGCTCACCTGCGGGGAACGTTCGGGCAGGAGCCGGTCGGGGAGTCCCCGGCAGTCCTCGGTCACGCCGTCACTCCGTCGGTGCGGGAGTGGTACGTCTCCGACGACCTGGAGGAACTCGAGTTCGCGGTGCTGCTCGAGGCGGCCGAGGCGTCCCTGCGGCTGCTCGCGGACCAGAACGACGGGCAGCTCCGCCGGGTCGTCGTCGCCGTGGACGTGCCTGATGAGACGGTGTACCCACTGAACAGTGCCCGGTTCCGCTCCGCGGTGGGCATCCGGCGGCCGGTCCCCTTCGACGCCGTGGTCAGCGTGCACGTCGACGAGCAGGAGGCGAGCGGGACGGTGAGCGCGGCGATCGTCGCCCTGCCCGCGGCCGATGCGGGCGACGCCGACTCGCAGTTCCTGCTCGACGAGGCCGAGGCATGTGATCTTCTCTGGTACGACGTGACGGAGGTGCCGCACATCCGGTGACCCAGGAACGGTGGGTTGCATCACTCAACGTAGAACGGTTGCTATCGAATTGGGGTCAAGCCACCCTCCGGACGATGGAATCTCGCAGAGAGTAGTCAACAGCACGGCCTTTGGGCCTTGTATAGCGGCCGCGATGAGAGCACTGTGTAACCCGTGACTGTGACTCGCAAGGTGGCGACTCGCCCTCTCCCCACCAGCCCTTTCACCCGCGCCGTCCCGCGCGAACTGCCCACCTTCGTGGTGGGTGACCGCATCACTCACGACACCTACGGCCTTGGTCGTGTGCTGGTCGTGCATGACGCGTCCTACCTGACGATCGACTTCGGCGGTGACGTCCGTCGAGTTGCGATCACCAGCCGTGGAATCGTCAAGATCTGATCCCCGATCTCTGCCCGAACCATGATCCCTGCCCAACACCACGAAGCTGCATCACTGACCCGCGAACGCATGGCCCTGGACGTTCGCGGAGTGGACCGCCGCCGACGACATCGACTCCCGCCCCACCCTTCTGGGGATGATGACGTCGGACGCCCGGAACAAGCAGTGTCGTCGGCGGCGTGCCGCATCGCGTGCCCCTGACTTCCGGTCACCTTCACCGGGAGCATGAACCGGCCAGGCCCAGGCCGGTTCCGCGCGTGGTCAGTGCGTTTCGTTGTGCTCTCCCGAGCGGCCCGGTGCGTGGTCGTCGCTGTCCATCGCGTAACGTCCTCGCGGTGCTCGAGAGGACACACGATGGCTGACGGTGCGACGGCGGGTGTGGTGACGTCTCCCGGCACGTCCGTGCACGAGCTCGTCGTCCGGCGGGTGCTGTCCGCGTACGGAGTGCCCGAGAGCGCCACGATCACCCTGCTCACCCACTCGGAGAACGCCACCTTTGCGGTGGACGATCCCTCGGGCGGACCGCGATCCGTCCTGCGGGTGCATCGCCCCGGCTATCACTCGCTGCCGGCGATCCTCAGCGAACTGGACTGGGTGAGTGCGTTGCGGGCCGAGGGCGTGGTGAGCACCGCGGAGGTGCTGCCTGCGGTGGACGGTCGCCGGGTCGTGACCGTGGCCACGCCGGACGGCTCCGTCCGCCATGTCGTCCGTTTCGCCTGGATGTCCGGTCAGGAACCCGCAGGCGAGCGGCTCGTGGACGACTTCCGGGCCCTCGGCGCGATCACCGCGACCCTTCACGAGCATTCCCGAGGCTGGACACCGCCGCCCGGGTTCACCCGCCTGCGGTGGGACTGGAACTCCTCGATCGGTCCGCACGGCCACTGGGGGCGCTGGCAGGACGGTCTCGGAGTCGGCGCGACCGAGCGGGTGGTGCTGGGACGGCTCGCCGATCTGCTGCGCACCCGATTGGCCACCTTCGGGGAAGGTGCCGACCGCTTCGGGCTCATCCACGCGGACATGCGGCTGGCCAATCTGCTCGTCGAGCCGGGCGTCCACGGGCGTCCCACCGTGCACGTCATCGATTTCGACGACTGCGGCTTCGGCTGGTACCTCTACGACCTCGGAGCCTCCCTGTCGTTCATGGAGGATGATCCACGGGTGCCCGAGCTGATGGCGGCGTGGAGTCTCGGCTACCGCGAGGTCGCGGCCCTCGGCCCGGCCGAGGAGGCCGAGCTGGAGACCTTCGTGTTGCTGCGGCGGTTGCTGCTCGTCGCCTGGATCGGCTCGCACGCCGAGACAGACCTGGCACGTGGCCTGGGAGCGGACTTCACCCGGCGGTCCTGCGATCTCGCAGAGGGATTCCTGTCCCGGCGGGGGTGAATGCGGCGCAGGACCCGGACGAGCCCAGCGAGCGGTCGAGCCGAACGCTGACCGGCGGGGGTGAGAGGGTCCGCACGGCGGACGGCAGCCCGGCCCCGACGGCCCCGACGAGGTTCAGGATGCCGCGGCGGTGACCGGTGCGCTGTGACTCGACAGGATCGAGACGAGAGTGGTGACGTATGCCACGCGGGCGTCCCGCCGCGGGTTGTGCCCGGCGTCGAGCCTCACCACCTCACAGCCGGCCGGGCAGGCGCGTGCACACCTGCGTGCCGCGGTCGGCGTGACGATGCCGCCTCGCTCGGCACTTCCGTGCACCAGAAGCACCGGGCACCGCACCTCGGGGAGCAGCTCGGCGAGAGGCTCACCCCAGTCGACGGGTACGTCGAGATGCGCGAGGTCGAGGTCCTCCTTGCTGCGGGCCCAGGGGTCGCGTTCGTCCTCCGGCCAGGTGGGGTTCTCCTGCGCGCACCGGGCGACCAGCTGCTCGTGGCTCAGTGCCCTGAGGTCGCGCAGCCAGGCCCGCCAGCGGGCCGCCGAACGGGACGGACGCCGTCCGGTGTGGGCGGGGTCCTCGAGCACCAGCTGTCGGACCGCCTCGGGGCGAGCGGCAGCCACCCGGGCCGCGGTGAGAGCACCCATGGAGTGGCCCAGTACCACGGCTGCGCGCCTCTGACCGGCCACTCGGGGGAGCGCGTCGAGGATCGCCACGGCATGGCCGAGCTGTGATCCGACGAGGTACTCCTGCGCGGGACGCCAGGGGGTTCCGCCGTGCGCGGGTGCGTCGGGGGCGAGGAGCGTCCATCGCCGGTCCAACGCCTCGGCGAGCGGTCCGAACACGCCGCCGTCATCGGTCCAGCCGTGCAGCGCCAGCAACACCGGTCCGCGCGCGGCGTACTCGGCGCGGGCCGGCCACACCCGTACGTGGGTCGGGCCGGCTGTGGTCTCCAGGGTGACGGTCAAGGGCCCCGGCATGGCGTCGATCACCCTCCCATCCAACCGTGTCCACCTTCTCCCGCTCGGGAGCCGCTCCGTACTTCCCCTCGCCCGGGAGCTGCTCCGCGTCGTCTCGCCTCTCGGAGCCGCTCCGGACCGGATCGGGTCCGCAGCAGATCCGCCGGGGCGGCGCTCGTGGCGCGTGCCTTCGGGTCGTCGGCAGGGCGGAGCTCGTGGACCGAGGCGCCTCCGGGTCGTCGGCGAGGCGGTGTCCGGCGCTCGTGGACCGAGGTGCCTGCGGTCCGGGGCCTGGGGAGTCCTGGGGAAGCCTGCTCACTCGCGGGACCGGTACGGCCCTCCTGAGGGGCGGGCCGGTCGGACCGCCCCGCCCCTCGGGTCAGCTCGCGGAACAGGTCAGGGCGGGGATCGTGTTCGTGCCCGACCAGGTGCCGATGAAACCGAACGAGGTGGAGGTCCCGGGGGCCAGAGCCCCGTTCCAGGCCTGGTTGGAGGCCAGGACGGCGTTGCCGGACGTGGACACGGTGGCGTTCCACGACTGGGTGATCTTCTGGCCGGTGCCGAGGGTCCAGCTCACGAGCCAGCCGGCGATCGAGGCATCATGCGCGGTGATCGTGACCTGGCCCTGGAAACCGCCGTCCCACTGTCCCGCCACGCTGTAGGTGGCGGTGCAGGTGCCGGTGCCGGGCTGGCTCGTCGTGGTCACGGGGCGCGTGGTCGTGGTGGTGACCGGCCGGGTGGTCGTCGTGGTCGTGGTCGTGGTCAACGGCACGGTGGTGACCAGCAGGGGGCTCGACGAGGGCGAGCGGTTGCCCGCGGCGTCCTTCGCGATGACCGACAACTGGTACGCGGTGCCCGGCGCGAGGCCGGTGAGCGTCGTGCTGTTGGTGGTCGGGGTCGCCAGGACGACGATCGACCCGTCCGGATTCGTCTGGTCGACCTCGTAGCTGCTGACACCCACGTTGTCCGTGGAAGCGGCCCAGCTCAGGGCGATGGTCGTGCTCGTGACCGTCCCGGCGGTGGGGGTGCCGGGCTGGGTCGGCGGGATCGTGTCGGTGCCTGTCGTGGTCGTGGTGGTGACCGGTTTGGTCGTCGTGGTGGTGGTGACGGGCACCGTCGTGGTGGTGGTGACGGGCACCGTCGTGGTCGTCGTGGTGGTGACCGGCTTGGTCGTCGTGGTCGTCGTGGTGACGGGCACCGTCGTCGTGGTCGTGGTGGTGACCGGTTTGGTCGTCGTGGTCGTCGTGGTCGTCGTGGTCGTGACCGGCCGGGTGGTCGTCGTGGTCGTGGTGGTGACCGGTTTGGTCGTGGTGGTGGTGGTGACGGGCACCGTCGTGGTGGTCGTGGTGGTGACCGGCCTGGTCGTGGTGGGGCCGCCCGCGGGGGCGCTGCCCCAGACGAGGGTGCCGTTGTCGTAGAGCGGCACGTCGTTCCCGCCACCTGCGGACCAGTCGTTGCCGGAGTCCCAGGTGCCGGGGGAGGCCACCTTGATGTTCAGCTGCACGGACTTCTGGTAGGTCTGGGTGCTGCCCGGGTAGATGGACACGCCGGTGCAGTCCACCGCGACGGAGTAGGTGCTGCCGGAGTACTGCACCGGGGCTCCGGCGGTGCAGCCGGTCGTCCCGCTCACGCTCGTGGTGATCTGACTCGGGGTGGTGGCGCCGTCCAGGGTGAAGAAGTACCGGGCGACCGCCTTGTTGAGCACCCGGGGCGGCCAGCCGGAGGTGTTGGTGATGGCCAGGGCCACCGAGGTGCCGTCCGATCCCGAGTAATAGGTGGTGAGGCCGACGCTCATCTCGGTGTCGTGGGTCGGGTCGACGAGCTGCGAGTCGGCGACCGGGGTGCCGCCGTACTCACCGGTCAGGCGCGCGAGGGCGGCCGTGAAACCGGCGTTGTAGTCGATCGCGACCTCGTTGTGCTGGTAGTCGGTGCGGGAGTCCGTCCAGGCGTCGTTCTGGTCGGGACCACCGGCGAGTGCCCCGTAGATGATGTGCCGGTTCGGCCCGGTGGTGTCCGCCATGTAGCCGAGGGACTGGCCGCTGGCTGCCCGGTGGTGCACGTGCGTGGGTGGGTTCACGCCGAAGCCGACCTCGTAGCTGTGCTTGCCCGGGTTGTCACCGAGGGCGTAGTCGATCTGCTTCTTGGCGAAGTCGTGGTACCGGGTGTAGAGCGGGTCGGCCGAGCCGAGATAGTCCGCGTAATCCAGAGCGGCCCAGGCCGTGTCGGCGGCCATCCGCAGCGAGCCCCAGTCGAAGACGTAGGCCAGACCGCCCGGGGTGTAGGGGCCCTTGGCGCCCTTGTAGCCGACCGTCCAGTAGTCCAGGTAGCGCTGGGCGTCGTTCTTGAACTGCTGTTCCCCGGTGAGCCGGGCCATCAGCACGTAGACGCCGTACTCCTTGTCGTTCCAGGAGAGCCCGTAGTCGTAGACCGGCACTCCGGTGGAACCGGATCCGGCGCCGGGTTCCGGCTCGGTGCCCATCTTGGGGTAGTACGTGCGGGCCTTGGCCAGGTAGGTCGCGTCCGTGGTGGCCCGGTAGAGCCACGCCGAGGCCCAGGCGAGCTCGTCCCAGTACATCTTGGTGGCGCCGGGGTGGGCGCTGCCGCCCTCGTAGTTGGAGGTGTAGTAGCCCTGCGCCGCGGTCACGCACTTCACGTAAGCGTTCTCCTGGCCGTCGACGTTGGTCGAGGTCTCGGCGAGCGCGAGCAGCTGCTTGGCGTGCGTGAGAAGGGTGTCCGCGTAGGTCGGGTCGCTCGAGCGGAACGCGATCGCGGAGGCGGCCATGGCGGCGGCGGTCTCGGCGGCCACGTCCGTGCCCCGGCAGCTGGGTGTGATCTTGTACACCGGGCGGGACATGCCCAGGATGTCGATCATCTCCGGGGGGCCCCAGTAGGCGTGGTCCACGCTGCCGTCGCCGACCTGCACGTAAAGCGTGTTGGGGTCCGGGTTCGCCGCGATCAGGTAGTCGGTGGCCCACTTGAGGTTGTTCAGCATGGGGGTGAGCTGGCCGCCGGCCACGTAGCCGGCCCGGTCGTCGTCCACGCCCCAGGCGAGCATCGTGGTGGTGAAGGCCATGGGGAAGCCGAACTTGACGTGGTCGCCCGCGTCGTACCACCCGCCCGAGAGGTTCACGCCGGCGGAACTGCCGTCCTTCAGCGTCGCGGGGCCTCGCCAGGTGACCTGGTTCCAGCTCGGGAGCTGTCCGGACTGCTGGGCCTCGTAGAAGAAGATCGACTTTTGGAGTGCCTCCGCATAGTTGAAGGTGCTCGCGGCATGGGCGGGCGTGATCGCGGGGCCGGTCAGCAGCGCCGCGGTCAGGGTCGCTCCCAGGCAGGTGCAGAGCAGACGGAGGAGTCGTCTCATCGAGGGCCTCTTCAGGTCGTACGGCGACTACCCCGGGCGGGCCGGGGGAGGTGGAGGGGGGACCGTATGCAATTTGATTACTCAAAGTGGCGACTCGGCACCTGGGGTGTCGGGTTCGAGATGTGCCCTGAGTATCAGGGCACGCAGCACCGGCACATCTTGGTCGTCGTCTCGTCGCAGGTCAACGGGGCTGCTGCGATTGTGTGACCACTGTGACCATCACGGAGGGCCGCGATGCCTCGCGGTGATCGACAGCGTGGATCTGCCGGCAATCTGTCACTGAGAGTGTCAAGATGGCGACCCTGGGCTGTCCGCGGGGCTCTAGTGCATGTGTCCTGGATGTGCCAAGGGAACCGGCCTGTGATGGTGTTGAGATTCATCACAGGTTCATCAGGAGTGCAACGGGGAATCGTGAGGAGTGCAGCGGTACCGCCGACATGTGGTGCCGATCCGGTACCCAGGGATCGGACCGCCCTGTGCGGTGACGGATCCGGGATCGGCGCGGGGATCGACGAACGCCACGAGGACGTGGGGAGAGGCGGCTGACAGGGTGGTCGGACGATGTCGCCGAGCCCGTCGGCCTGATGCCCTCCCCGTCGGGGACCGGGCCGGCGAGGTGTCGGGGACCCGGCCGCGTCGTCGCGTGCGTCGCCGTGTTGTCCTTCTCGCCGGGCCGGCGCTCACAGTCGCCCTCGTCCTGCTCGCTCTCGTCCCACTCGCAGGACGCTCCCCGGCGGCAGACGCCTGGGCCCGACCGGCCGCCGACCCCTGGCACCTGCTCTGGCATGACGACTTCAGCGGCTCGGCGGTCGGGCGTCCTGACCCAGGGGCGTGGAGCTACGACACCGGAACCTGCTCCCCGGGTTGCCCGGCGGACCACTGGGGCACCGGTGAGGTCGAGACGATGAGCGCGAGCGCCGGGACGGTCTCCCTGGACGGCGCCGGGCACCTGGCCCTCCGCCCGCTCCGCACGGCATCCGGAGCCTGGTTCTCCGGCCGGATCGAGACCCGCCGGTCCGACTTCGCGGCACCGGCGGGGGGCCGGCTGCGGATCGAGGCCCGCCTGCGCCTGCCCGACGTGACGGGAGCCGCGGCTGCCGGGTACTGGCCCGCGTTCTGGGCACTCGGCACCGGGTTCCGCCAGGTGGGTGCCACCGGGACGTCGGGGATCGGCCGGTACGGCGGCTGGCCCGGCGTCGGTGAGATCGACGTCGTCGACTCGATCAACGGTACGGACACCGTGTACGGCACGCTGCACTGCGGCACCAGCCCGGGGGGTCCGTGCAACGAGAGCATTGGGCTCGGTGGCGACCGGCGCTGCCCGGACGGCACCTGCCGCTCGGCGTTCCACGACTACGCCGTCGAGCTGGACCGCAGTGTGGTCCCGGAGCAGCTGACCTGGTCCGTGGACGGGGTGGTCTACCACCGGGTGCGCGCGGATCAGCTGGACGCCGCCACCTGGCGGGCCGCCACCCACCACGGGTTCTTCCTCATCCTGGACGTCGCGATCGGCGGAGCCTGGCCGGGTGCACCCACCGCCCGCACCGCCCCGGGTATCCCGATGCTCGTGGACCGGGTCGCCGTTTCGGTGGCACCCGGACCGTCCACCGCCTCCGGGGAGGGTGCGGTTGCGCCCTCGACCGCCGCGGACGGTGGCGGGTCGCCGGACGACCCCGCGACGGCCGGGGACCGTGGGAGGTCCGAGGGCGGCGTCGGCGGAGCGGCTGACGGCAGGTCGTCCGCAGGGACCCCCGCCGCAGGCGCCGCCGCCGCGGCCCGTGCGACGCCGTTCCCCCGACAGGCCGACGGCCGCGGCGATTCGGCGGGTACGGGAGCCGCCCCGGGAGCGAGCACGGCGCCGGGCACTCCGGCCGGGAGCGCCTCGACATCCGACGGGTGGGCCGCCACCGGGACGGCCGCGCCCGACCACGACGGAGCACTCGGCTCCGGGAGCGCCGGTCAGGGTTCGGACGGTGTCCCGGCGGCGGCTTCCACGACGGTGCCGTCCGGATCGGTGCCGTCCGGATCGGCGTACTCCCCGCCGCCGACGAGTGCCGCGGGCGGGGACGTGAGCGGTTCGACCTCGGTCTCGGCGGGTCCGGGTGAGACGACCCTCCCGGCCGCGGCGGAGGGTTCGTGCCGGGCCTCCGCGCGCACGGTGGCGGTCTGGCCGGGTGGTGCCCAGGTGCAGGTGACCGTGCGCAATCTGGGCAGCGTGTCCACCGACGACTGGTCGGTGATCCTCGCCCTGCCCTCCGGGTGGAGTCTGCGCCATACCTGGAACGCCTCGGCCCGCACGGACGGCGCCGACGTACGGCTCGACGACGTGGGCTGGAACGGCCCGCTCGCGCCGGGAGGCAGCACCGCGTCGGGCTTCCTCGTGGAAGGCACGGGCAGTGTCTGGCGGACGCCGTCGGTGGCTTGTTCCCTGAGCTGACCCTGTTCCCTGAGCTGACCCTGTTGCCTGAGCTGGCCCTGTTGCCTGAGCTGACGATCAGGACTTCAGGGCCAGATCTCCGGGCGCCGAGCTGACCATCGGCAGAGTGGGTCCGGCCGGCAGAGTGGGTCCGGCCGGCAGAGTGGGTCCGGCCGGTAGGTCTCTCAGCGTTCGGCGAACCAGGCGTCCCCGGCCCGCTGCTCCGCCCGGATCTCCGCCCGCACGGCCTGTTCGGCCATCCTCTCCACCTTCGACCCGAAGAGCGGGACGGAGGCGGTCAGCGTCCCGTCGAGGGTCTCCAGGCTGCCGCCGTCCACCTCGACCAGGGCCAACCGGCCGGTGAGCTTGACCGGGAAGCCGCTCACGCGCACCTCGACCGTCCCGTGGCGGGAACCGTCCGGCTCCGTGGGGCCCCAGCGCTCCTCCTGGGTCACGGTGAGGTGGTTGCCGACCAGCCCACGGACGGCTTCCGGGACCTTCGCGGCGGGCAGGACACGACTGCTGTTGATCACCAGCCCGGTGCCGTCCCCGCTCACGGTCGCCTCGTGCCGCAGGGCCCCGGACTCGGTGCTCTTGCGTTCCTGGAACCGGGGATCCGCGAGCATCGCGGACACCTCGCGGGGGGCGGCCTGGTAGCGGAGTTCCGCGGTGAATCGCACGGCACGACCCTACGTCGCAGGGCGTCTCCCGGCAGGCCCCGCCGTCCGGGGTGTGCCCAGGTGCCGGCGTCCTGCGTCGCCGCCGGGGGTGTTCGCCGGACCGGTCGCCGTGCGACACGGCTCCGCGTTCAGCCGGACCCAGGGGGCTGCCGATACCGTCGAGAGGGCGCGCGACGAGGCGCGTCACCGACTCGACGGCGGAGCGTGCACAGTGGCAGGCACCAGTGCGCAGACCGGCCGGGAGCAGATCCTCGACCAGGTCGGGCAGGCGTGTGAGCGGCGGGGGGAACCGGGGGCGGGTCAGGCCGACTTCCTCGCGCAGTACTACCGGGACACCACGCTGGAGGACCTGACCCAGCGCGAGCCGGATGACCTCGCCGGGGCGGCGCTCTCGCACCTGCACCTCGCCGCCCGCCGGACACCCGGGACCGTCGCGGTCCGGGTCTTCACCCCCACCGTGGACGAGCACGGCTGGTCCACGGGGCACACCGTGGTCGAGATCGTCACGGACGACATGGCCTTCCTCGTCAACTCCGTCAGCGCGGAGCTGACCCGCCGCGATCATGCGCTGCACCTCGTGGTGCACCCGCGGATGACGGTGCTCCGGGACGCCGGGGGCAACCTCCTCCAGGTCCTCGCCCCGGATGCCGCGAACGGGGACGGGAACACGAGCCCGGACCTGCTACGGGAGTCGTGGATCCATCTGGAGATCGAGCGCGACCCCGGGCGGGAGGACCCCGGGGAACTGGCCGCCGGCCTCCGCCGGGTGGTCGAGGACGTCCGAGCGGCCACGGGCGACTGGCAGGCCATGCGGGCGCGTGCCGAGGAGATCGCGAACGGCCTGATCTCCGCGGTGCCGCCGGGCGCGGATCCGCGGGAGTGCGCCGACGCGGTCGACCTGCTGCGGTGGCTGGCCGAGGGGAACTTCACCTTCCTCGGTTACCGCGAGTACGACCTGGTCGACCGGGACGGCGAGGACGTGCTGGTCGCCCGGCCCGGCTCGGGGCTCGGCATCCTGCGGGAGGACCGCGCGGCGACGCCGTCCGGGCGGTTGGGGGTGCAGGCCAGGGCCCGCGCCCGGGAGCCGCGCCTTCTCGTCCTCACCAAGGCCAACTCGCGCGCCACGGTGCGCCGCCGGGCGTGGCTCGACTACGTCGGGGTGAAGGTCTTCGACGACGCGGGGACGGTCGTCGGCGAGCGGCGCTTCCTCGGCCTCTTCGCCTCCTCCGCCTACCGCGGCAGTGTCCGGCGCATCCCGGTGCTGCGGCGCAAGGTCACCGCTGTGCTGGAGCGGGCGGGCTTCCCCGAGGACAGCCACTCGGGCCGCGAGATGCTGGCCATCCTCGAGACCTATCCCCGGGACGAGCTCTTCCAGATCGGGGTCGAGGACCTCTTCCCGATCGTCTCGGCGGTGCTGCACCTGCAGGAGCGTCGTCGCACCCGGCTCTTCCTGCGCCGCGACGACTACGACCGGTTCCTGTCGTGCCTGGTCTACCTGCCCCGCGATCGCTACACCACGGTGGTGCGCGAGCGGATGCAAGCGGTCCTGGCCGACGTGGTCGGCGGGGGCACGGTGGACTACACCGCCCGGGTCAGCGAGTCGGTGCTGGCCAGGTTGCACTTCGTGGTGCGGCCGGGGGCGGGGGGCACCCTTCCCACGGTCGACGAGGACGAGCTGGAGCGCCTGCTCGTCGCGGCCACCCGGTCGTGGGACGAGGACCTCGCCGATGCGGTGCGGGCCGACTGCGACGAGGACGAGGGGACGGCGCTGTTGCGGGCCTGGGGCGGCGGCATCCCCGAGGGCTACAAGGAGGACGTACCCGCCCGGGTCGCCGTGGCCGACCTGCGCCGGTTGGAGGCCCTGGTCACCGGTGTGGACGTCCCGCGGATCGCGACCAATCTCTACGAGCCGTTCGGCGCCGGTGACGGGCGGCGCCGGTTCAAGCTCTCCACGGATCGCCCCGTGTCCCTGACCCACGTGCTGCCGCACCTGGCGGACCTGGGCGTCGAGGTGACCGACGAACGCCCCTACCGGCTCGAACGCCAGGGACACGGTCCGGTGTGGATCTACGACTTCGGGCTCGTCCACCCGAGGCCCGTGTTCGTGCCGGTGGACGACGGGACCTCCGGTGACCACCTGCCGCAGGGCGCCCGCGCACGCTTCTGCGACGCCTTCCACGCCACCTGGACCGGCCTCGCGGAGAGCGACGGGCTGGCTCGCCTCGTGCTGGGCGCCGGCCTGACCTGGCGGCAGGTGGTCGTGCTGCGGGCCTACGCCCGCTATCTACGCCAGGTGGGCACCACCTTCAGCGAGAGTTACGTCCATGCCTGCCTCGCCACGCACGTGGAGACCACCCGCGCCCTCGTGGAACTGTTCGAGACCCGATTCGACCCGGAGCTCGCGTCCGAGCCGGGGGGCCGGCCCGGGGTGCTGCGGGGGGAGCTGGTGGACGCCGTCGTGGCGCGCATCGGCACCGCCCTGGAGTCCGTGGAGAGCCTGGACCACGACCGGATCCTGCGCTCGTTCCTCGGCCTGATCCAGGCCACCGTGCGCACGAATGCCTTCGCCGACGGCGACCTGCGCCGGGGCGTCCTCGGGCAGGTTCCCGAGCCCGATCAGGACGCCCGAGGGTCCGAGCCCGAGGTGCTCGCGCTGAAACTGGCGCCGGCGGCGGTGCCGGAGCTCCCGGCCCCCCGGCCCGCATTCGAGATCTTCGTCTACTCCCCGCGTCTGGAGGGTGTGCACCTGAGATTCGGCGCGGTCGCCCGGGGAGGCCTGCGCTGGAGCGACCGCCCGGAGGACTTCCGTACCGAGGTGCTCGGCCTCGTCAAGGCCCAGACGGTGAAGAACGCCGTGATCGTGCCGACCGGGGCCAAGGGCGGGTTCGTCGTCAAGGCGCGGCTCGATCCGGCCCGGGACCGGGCACGGTGGACGGCCGAAGGCCAGGCCTGCTACCGGGGATTCGTGCGGGGACTGCTCGACGTGACGGACAACCTGGTGCCCGTCACGGATCCCTCCGGGTACCTGAGCCACGTCGTCCGTCCGCCGGCCCGGATGGTGCGGCACGACGGCGACGACCCGTACCTCGTGGTCGCCGCCGACAAGGGCACGGCCACGTTCTCCGATCTGGCCAACGAGGTGTCGGCCGAGTACGGCTACTGGTTGGGCGACGCCTTCGCCTCGGGCGGCTCCGCGGGCTACGACCACAAGGCCATGGGCATCACGGCCCGTGGTGCCTGGGAGAGCGTGCGGCGTCACTTCCGCGAACTCGGGCGGGACGCCGACCGCGAGGACCTCACCGTGGTCGGCATCGGGGACATGAGCGGTGACGTGTTCGGCAACGGCATGTTGCTGAGCCGGCGGATCAAGCTGATCGCCGCCTTCGACCACCGGCACATCTTCCTCGATCCGGATCCCGACCCCGAGCGTGCCTTCGCCGAGCGCAGCCGGCTCTTCGCGCTGCCCCGCTCCTCCTGGAACGACTACGACCCGGGGCTGTTCTCCGCCGGGGGTGGCGTCTTCGCCCGCACCGTGAAGTCGGTGCCGATCTCCCCGCAGGTGGCCCGCAGGCTTGGCCTGCCCTCGGCGGTGACCAGTCTCGCCCCGCCCGAGCTGATCCGGGCGATCCTGCGGGCACCGGCGGACCTGCTGTGGAACGGCGGCATCGGCACCTACGTCAAGGCAGCCGACGAGACGCACGCCGAGGTCGCCGACAAGGCCAACGACGGGGTGCGGGTGGACGGCGCCGAGCTGCGGGTGCGGGTCGTGGGGGAGGGCGGCAATCTGGGCCTCACCCAGCGCGGTCGCGTCGAGGCCGCCCTGCGCGGGGTCCGCCTGAACACGGATGCCCTCGACAACTCCGCGGGCGTGGACTGCTCGGACCACGAGGTCAACATCAAGATCCTCCTCGACCGGGCGGTGGTCGCCGGGGACCTGACGCTCAAGCAGCGCAACCACCTGCTCGCGTCGATGACGCAGGACGTCGCCGAGCTGGTGCTGCGGCACAACCACGACCAGAACGCGCTGCTGGGCAACGCCCGCGAGCAGGCCCAGCCCATGCTGACGGTGCACCGGCGGATGATCAGTGAGCTGGAGCGGCGTGGTCAGCTGGACCGCGTCCTGGAGGGCCTGCCCGACGACGCCGGGCTGGTCGAGCGGGCGGACGACGGGCGGGGACTGACCTCGCCGGAGCTGGCCGTGCTCGCGGCCCACGCCAAGATCGCGCTGTCCGACGCGCTGGTGGCCTCGGAGCTGCCCGACGACCCGTGGCTGGACCGGGTGGTGCGGGACTACTTCCCGCCCGCGCTCCGCGACCGGTTCGAGGACCAGTTCGCCGCCCACCCCCTGCGGCGGGAGATCGTCGCGACCGGTCTGGCCAACGAGATCGTGAACCGCGGTGGCACCACGATGGTGTTCCGCGCGCAGGAGGAGAGCGGCGCCGGTGCCGACGACGTCGCCTGGGCGTTCGTGGTCTGCTCCGAGGTCTTCGACGTCCCGGGTCAGCTGGCGGCCGTCGAGGCACTGGAGGGGGTGGCCCCGACCACGGCGCAGACCGCCCTGCACTTCGAGCTCCGGCGTCTCCTCGACCGCGGGATCCGGTGGTTCCTGCAGGCCCGGGGCAGGCGCCAGGACATCGCCACCGCCGTGCGTCGTTATGCCCCCACGGTCTCGACGCTCACTCCGGCCGTGCCGTCCCTGCTCGTGGGTGCGGAGTACCGGGCCCTGCAGGAGCATGCCGCCCGGTTGCGCAGTCTCGGCGTGCCCTCCGAGCTCGCGGTGCAGGCCGCCGCACATCTCAACGTCTTCCAGCTCCTGGACGTCACCGAGATCGCGGCGGTCACGCGCTGTGCGGCGGAGCAGGTGGCCCAGGTCTACTTCACCCTCTCCGAGCGGTATGCCGTGGACGCGTTGCTGCTGCGGATCAGCACCCTCGAGCGCATGGACCGGTGGCAGTCCCTGGCCCGGGCCGCGCTGCGTTTCGATCTCTACGGGGCGCTGGAATCGCTGACGATCGCGGTGCTCACGGCGACGTCCCCGGCCAGCCCGTTGGCCAGGGTCGAGGAGTGGGAGGGCAGCAACTGGACGGCGGTGGAGCGGGCCGTGGCCACGCTGGAGGAGGTCCGGCGGCTGGAGCGCTCGGATCTGGCCTCGCTCTCGGTGGCGCTGCGGACGCTGCGGGGCGTGGTGCGGGCGACCACCTGACCGGGCTGTCCCGCCCTCGGTGGGCGGTGCTCTCCCGGCGGCTCGCAGCCGGCCACCGACCCCGCCTCGTGGTCCCCCCGGTATGCCACCGGACCCCGTCGCGGACGTCCGGGTGGCCTCGTCCCCCTAGGCTGGAGCCGTGCCCACGCTCAACGCGATGCTGCAGCGTCACTCCACTCTGCAGGCACCCGACATCGAATGGTTGCACCAGCTGGTCGGGGACTGGCAGCTCCTCGCCGACCTGTCCTTCGCCGACCTGATCCTGTGGGTGGCGGACAACCAGGGTGGGTGGGCGGCCGTCGCGCACGTGCGGCCGAGCACCGGCGCCACCGTCTACTACGACGACGTGGTGGGCTCGCATCTGCCCCGGGGACGGCGCCTGCAGCTGGACCGGGCGGCGGACCTGCGGCGGATCTGCCGTGAGCGGGACCCGGAGTGGCGCGAGGACGTCCCGGTGCGCGAGGAGACCATCCCCGTGGTGCGCGCAGGCCGGGTGATCGGCGTGGTCTCGCGACACACGAACCTCGCGGCCGCGCGGACGCCGTCCCGGCTGGAGCTGACCTACCTGCAGTGCGCGGACGAGCTCACCCAGATGATGGCGCTCGGGGAGTACCCCGTGCCCGACGCCCCGTCCGGGAGCGGTCGTGGCGCGCCGCGGGTCGGGGACGGTCTGGTGCGGTTGGACGCCGAGGGAATGATCGTCTACGCGAGTCCCAACGCGCTCTCGGCCCTGCACCGGCTGGGCTGGGTGGGGGACGGCGCCCGGAGCTCGCTCTCCGAGATCGTGACCTCGCTCCTGGACACCCCGGGGCCGGTCGACGAGTGCCTGCCCCTGGTGCTGACCGGTCGGGCGCCCTGGCGCAGCGAGGTCGACGCCCGTGGCACCTCGCTCTCGTTGCGCGCGCTCCCGTTGCGGGCCGGCGGCCAGCGGATCGGCGCCATCGTGCTCATCCGCGACGTCTCGGAGCTACGGCGGCGGGAACAGGAACTGCTCAGCAAGGACGCGACCATCCGCGAGGTGCACCACCGGGTCAAGAACAATCTGCAGACCGTGGCCGCGCTGCTGCGGTTGCAGGCCCGGCGCATCCCGTCCGCCGAGGGGAGGGTGGCCCTGCAGGAGGCCATGCGGCGCGTCGCCACGATCGCGATGGTGCACGAGATGCTCTCCGAGGGCCCCGGGGAGAGCGTGGACTTCGACGACGTGGCCGAGCGCACCGGCGCCCTGGCCGTGGAACTGGCGGATCCGGGCCGCACGGTGCGGGTGCGCCGTGAGGGGCGTTTCGGGGAGCTGAAGGCGGAGAACGCGACGCCCCTGGCCCTGGTGCTCACCGAACTGGTCACCAACGCGGTGGAGCACGGCCTCAAGGACCGCGCCGGCACGGTGACCATCCGGGCCGAGCGCAACGGCCGGGATCTGCGCGTCCAGGTCCACGACGACGGCGTGGGCCTGCCCGAGCACTTCGTGGCCGGTACCGACGGACTGGGCACCCAGATCGTCCAGGCGCTGGTCGGCGGTGAGATGCGGGGCCGGATCGTCTGGTCGAGCCCGTCCGAGGGCGGGACGCTGGTCACCGTGACGGTGACGGTCCACGAGGTGGACCCGGTGGAGCCGCACACGCCGGCCCTGGGCATGCCCTCGGCGGCGATCTCCTCCCGCTGATTCCCGGTGGGGGATCGGCCGGGCACGGAGCTCGGGTCGGCCGCCCGGGGCGGCTCGGACGATCGATCGGGGATCCTCGGGATGCTTGAGGTTCCCTTGAATGATCTATGAGCTGTGCGTGAGGGAAGAATCCTTAGCGTAGTCACGTGACCACGGGCGAGCGGTTCGCCGGGACGGCCGGAGAGGCCGGACGGTGCCCGCCGAGCGCGGTCACGGTCTGCGCGATCGTGCCGTCCGCAGGGGCGGAGCCGGCGCAGGCGTCCCCCGCTGGTCTCGGCGACCGACCACGGTCCGCCCTCGCCTTGGAGAGACTTCGATGACAACCCTCACCCACCAGGAGTTCGGGTCCCCCTCGCCGCGCGCGTCCGCCGCCGCCGGCACGGCCACCGCCACCGCCGAGGGTGTGTTGCGTCGTGCCCTCACCGCGGTGGCCCTGCTCGGCATCGCCCTGATCCACGTCCTGGACCTGCCCGGGAAGATGCAGGAGACCCCGTACCTCGGCGTGGCCTACCTCGGCCTGATCGCCGGGTGCGTGCTGGTCGCCGAGGGGCTGATCCGCGCGGAGAACCGGCAGTTGTGGCTCGCGGCCGGCGGCCTGGCGCTGGCGACCCTCGTCGGCTTCGTGATCAACAGGACGGTCGGCATGCCGGGGGCCACCGACGACATCGGCAACTGGTCCGAGCCCCTGGGGATCGCGTCCCTGTTCGTCGAAGGGGTCGTGGTGCTTCTCGCGGGCCTGGGGCTGATCCGCGTGCGGTCCTGACTCCCGGCGGGGACCCCGCCCTGACCTTGCGCGAGAAGCCTGACCCTGCGCGAGAAGCACCGGTACTGACCCCGAACCACGTCGCGGGACCCCTCGGCGCCCGGGCATTCCTGCCCGGGCGCCGAGGGGTCCCGACGCTCGAGCCCGGGGACCGCCACCTCCGGTGTCCGGAGTCGATCGTTCCGAGGGCTACAGTTCAAGGGAAGTCCGGCCGAGACAGACATCAACGGTCCTGCAGGGCCGAGACACACATCAGGCATCGCCGGTGTGCTGGGAGCACTGCCCGGCGATGCCTGGCGAGGGTGAGTCGGCTCGTCCGGGGGTCCGGCTGGGCCGAGGTGGTGATTGAGCAGGGCAGGTGGTCAGCTCACGCGACGAGCACGAGCGTTACGGCGCTTCAGCGCACGGCGCTCGTCCTCGGACAGGCCGCCCCAGACGCCGGCGTCCTGGCCGGTGTCCAATGCCCAGCGGAGGCAGGTCTCGATCACGTCGCAGCGGCGGCAGACCGCCTTGGCCTCGTCGATCTGCAGAAGTGCCGGCCCCGTGTTGCCGATGGGGAAGAACAGCTCCGGATCTTCGTCGAGACACGTTGCCCGATGGCGCCAGTCCATGGGGTAGGTCACTCCTCTTAGGCCCCGTAGGGCGATCGCACGTAGTGGACCCAGCTAGGCTGGGGCCGGATGACACGGCGCAGCGACATCCCCCAAAGGTTCGGCTGTGGTGGGCGCGCGTACGCACCTCGAGGCTCGCATCGTCGTGTGCCTCGCGGATCTAACGACAAGACTCACATCCTCGTGCCTGCCTTCACAAGGCTTTGGCAGGCAACAATCCCCTAACGACAGCGTTCTCCGTCACAGAGTGCTCACCATCGTGACAGACCAAGTACGGTCCGTAAATGGTCCGAGGGGACATTTCTCGGTAGCCGGATGAAGTTGATCTATCAGCCGTTCGGGGCGCCTCGGGCCTCTCACCCGGGGTGATGTCGGAGTGTTGCGACAGGTCGGTGAGCGGCGGACCGAGGAGAATCGTCATCGACCCTCGGTGGCCGGAGTTCGGTAGGCTCGGGGCCGGGGTTACGGTCCGTAGCCGTCGAGGAGTATCGCGCAACATGGGCAGGGATGATGGTCGAGCAGGGGAATAGTGTCGGTCGTCCGCGTGTCGACCCTGTGCAACTCCGGTTACTTGCGGGTGTCGTGGTGCTCGTCGAGGCCGCCTGCATCCTGGTCGTCGTCGTCCTGGCGACGTTCGACGCGTTCAGCAGAGGCAACCGGGACATCCCGGCCTCCGTGGCGAACACCTTGCTGCTCGTCCTCACGGGGCTCGGCGTGGGTCTGTGCGGCTGGGGTGTCATCCACGGTCGGCGCTGGTCACGGGCACCGGTGCTGACCTGGCAGCTGATCCAGTTGCTGATCGCCGCCCCCGCCGTGGGGCACGGCGACTGGTTCATGGGCCCCTTCGTCCTCTTCTCCCTCATCGCCGGGGGTGTCGCGCTGCGCCGCAGCCTCTTCCAGGAGGACGGAGTCGTGGACGACGACGAGAACGAGGACGAGCCGGACGGCGACGCGCAGGTTGAGGAGTCGCCCTACGGTCCCTCGCCCCGCAGGGCCCTCGCGCGGCCGGTGGACCCCGATGCGGTCATCCGCCGCGAGGACCTCGGCAACCGGTAGCGGGTCTCGGTGACCAGTGGCGGGTCTCGGTGACCGGTGGTGGGCCTGGCCGGCCGGGCCGGAGGTCAGACCTCCTCGGTGAGGCGTTCGCGCAGTGAGGTGAGGCTGCGGGCGAGCAGCCGGGAGACGTGCATCTGCGAGATCCCGATCTCGGCGGCGATCTGCGACTGGGACATGCCGCGCACGAATCGCAGGGCCAGGATGCGCTGCTCCCGGACCGGGAGGCCGGCCAGCAGCGGCCGGAGCGTCTCCCGGTGCTCGACCAGTTCCAGGCCCTCGTCGATGCCGGAGAGCAGGATGTGGTCCGCTTCCTCGGGCGTCGTGGGCAGTGGCACGGTCGCGTAGGCCCCTGCGGTGTCCAGCGCTTCGAGGACCAGTTCCTCGTCGGTGTCGAGGTCGCGGGCGATCTCCTCGACCGTGGGGGAGCGACCGAGGGCCTGGGTGAGCGTGCCTCTGCTGGCGGCGATCCGCCGTCCCAGGTCCTGGAGCCGGCGAGGGACGCGGATCGCCCAGCCGCGGTCGCGGAAGTGCCGGCGGATCTCGCCGAGGATCGTCGGGACGGCGAAGGCGGTGAACGACCCGCGTCGGGGGTCGAAGCGGTCCACCGCATGGAGCAGGCCGATCGTCCCGACCTGCACGAGATCGTCGTAGCTCTCTCCCCGGCCGCGGAACCGCTGGGCAAGATGGTGCACCAGGGGGAGCTCGGTCTGCACGATCTCGGCACGCAGCTCACTGCGGCGGGGGTCGTCGACCGCGAGCTCGGCCAGCTCCCCGAGCCGGGTCTCCGTGACCGTGGGGAAGAGGTTCGGGTCACGGGACACCGCTGGGGGCGAGGCGGGTACGTCGCCTCCCTGTATCACTGCGTCCTCCGGCCTCCTGTGTGTGTGAGACGGATCCAGCATCCCTTGCCGGTGCTCCCGGTCTCTACCCGTCCCACCAAAGCTTCGAGGACGGACCAGGCGAAACTACCCCGTTCGGGCAGTGCCGTGGTGGGGCCGCTCATGACCACCTCAAGTGCGGACGGGCGGAGCGTGAACGAGGTGACGAGGTCGTCACCGGGGTGGATGCGATGGCCGAGGAGCAGCGCGCACGCCTCGTCCACGGCGATCCGCAGGTCCTCGATCTGGTCGAGGGTGAGGTCGAGTCGCGCCGCCAAGCCGGCCGCAGCGGTTCGGATGACCGCCAGATAGGCGGGATCAGCGGGAACACGAAGCTCGACGCTGTCGCTGGTAGTGACCGCGTCTTCCCGTGAAACGGTCATGGTCACGAAAGTTCCTTTCCACGCGGGCCATGGCGTGTTCCCCCGACACCTGATCGCAGAACGTCCACTGATCGTTACAGAGCGGACCAAAGTCACTGAAAGAGTTGTCTTGACTACTGAGAGTGGTCAAATCGGGGGAGGATGGAGGTTCTCGTGTCGGTGGTGACGAAGGGTGTTCTGATCCTCACTCTCCCATGAGCCGGCGCCAAGTCGCAGGAGGTTCCGGTTCGGTCACACTTTGTGCCGACACGGTCGAGAACGGACAACTGCGGCACCGGTGGGGCAGGGTGCTTGACGCTCGGGTCAGGGGAGCAGGTCCATCGCCACCGCCCGCACCGGGGATCCGTCGGCCGCTGCCCAGGGCAGGGGGAAGACGGTCACGAAAGGCTCGGCGAAGTCGAGTTGGTCCAGCCGGCAGAGATTCTCGATGATCACTCCGTCGGCCTCGGCGACCAACCGGTGTGCGGGCAGGTCGGCGGCCCCGACCCCCGCCTCGTCGCCGGGCGCGGGACTCTCCTGCGGTGGCGGTGCGTCCGGTGCCGCGCCTGTCGGCGTCCCCCGGCGGTCCACCGAGAGGTCCTCGGATCCGGTCGTCGTACCGGGGGAGGGATCGATGCTCGGGGCGTCGATGCCGATCGCCCGGACCCCGTGGTCGAGCAACTCCCGGCAGGCTTCGGGCGCGAGATAGGGATGGTCGAAGTACTCCGCGGTGCCGTAGTGCCGCGACCAGCCGGTGTGCAGGAGCACGATCGCGTCCGGGGTGAGCAGGTCGATCACAGCGCCCAGATGCTCGGGGGTGATCGGCGTCCGGGGCGGCAGCTCGGTGAGCGGGACGACCACCGCCGTGCCCGCGAAGAGCGCGAGGTCCACCGTGTCGATCGGACGGCCCGACGGGGTCACGTGACAGGGGGCGTCCACGTGCGTGCCGCTGTGCGAACCCATCGTGACCGTGCTCGTGGCGTACCCGTCGACGGACACCGTCGCCGCGGACCGGGTGCGGGGCGCCGGGTCTCCCGGGTACATCTGCGTCTGCGGACCGAGCGGCAGGGAGAGGTCGATGAGGCGTCGGATCTTCACGGTTCGACGCTGCCACACCCATGCCCCTGAGCGCATCCGTCAAGGGGTCTGCCCGGAGCGGTCGGCCCCCACGAGCCCCCGGGACGGAGGCCGCGTCCGGCGGTGCGGGCGGGCCGTGGGCTCCGGTGGTACGGCCGGGCCGTGGGCTGCGGTCCTCTGCCGCGAGGGTGGCCAGCGGGCTCCGCAGCTCTGGCGGGGTGCGCAACCGAGCGAGGAGGATGGGCACATGGACGGTCCGGCTCGGGTGAGGACGGGTGGTCGGGCGGGGCCCGTGGACGCTGCCGTGGTGCCTCGGTTCGCCGGTCCGGCGACCTTTGCGCGTCTCCCCCGCCTGGACGAGGTGCCGGAGGCCGAGGTCGCGGTGCTCGGGGTTCCCTTCGACTCGGGCGTGAGCTTCCGGCCGGGTGCGCGGTTCGGTCCCGGCCACGTCCGGGAGTCCTCGCGGCTCCTGCGGCCCTACCACCCGGCGTTGGACGTCGAGCCCTTCGCGGTGCACCAGGTGGTGGACGCGGGGGACGTCGCCGTCACGCCGTACGCGATCGCGGACGCCGTCGACCAGGTGGAACGGGCGGCCCGGGAACTGCGCGAGCGGGTGGCGCGGATCGTGACCATCGGCGGGGACCACACCATCGCCCTGCCGCTGCTGCGATCCGTGGCGGCGGCGCACGGCCCCGTCACGCTGATCCACCTGGACGCGCATCTCGACACCTGGGACACCTACGCGGGCGCCCCGCTCACCCACGGAACCCCGTTCCGTCGGGCATGGGAGGAAGGGCTGCTCGATCCCGACGGCTGCCTGCACCTGGGTATTCGCGGACCGCTCTACTCCCGCCAGGATCTCCAGGATGACGCGCGGATGGGTTTCCGGATCGTGACCGCCCCGGAGTTCGACGATCTCGGGGTGCGGGGGGTCGCCGAGCGGGTCCGTGAGCGCGTGGCCGATCGCCCGGTGTACGTGTCCCTGGACATCGACGTGCTCGACCCGGCGTTCGCCCCGGGCACCGGCACCCCGGAGGCCGGTGGTCTGACCAGCCGCGAGCTTCTCGGCGTGCTGCGGTCCCTCGCCGGGTTGAACCTCGTGGGCGCGGACGTCGTCGAGGTCGCCCCCGCCTACGACCACGCCCAGATCACCGGGATCGCCGCGGCACACGCCGTCTACGAGCTCCTCGGCGTGCTCGCCGCCGGCCGCGATCCGGATCCGGACCTGCTCCTCTCCGGCGGTGACCCCTCGGCACCCGACCCGGACCTGCCCTGCGACCCCGCCGATCCGGGGCCGGGGCCGTTCGAGGGCGCCGGCGGCTGATCGGACCCGGTCAGCTCGGTCCGCCCTCGATCCGCGATCCGTCGCCGCGCACGTCCACCGAGCTCGGGGACCGGTCCTCGGCCGGTGTCAGATTCGCCTCGTCCGCCGGGTCCGGGTCGACCTCACCCCGTGCGGCATCCGACCGGTGCGCCGCAGCGAGATCGCTCACCGCCGCCCGCAGCGACCGCACGTCCTGATGCAGGGCGTCGAGCGTGGGCCGGAGCCGGTCACGTTCCAGGGTGACGGTGCGAACCTCCTGCTCGCGCTGGCGCAGGCGTCCGAGCAACTCGGCCAGCTCCCGGACCAGCGCTGCCCCGTCCGACCAGTTCGCCCGGTCGTCCGGGGTGATGCCGGGGGCCGCCGTTCCTCCCGACGGTTCCGTGGTCCCGATCGTGCCGACCCTCCCGCGCACGTCACCGGTGCCGGTGCTGGCCGGTGCATCCGGCGCCGTGACCACGGTCGGAGGTGTCGCCACCTGGGCGGCGACGGCGCGCACCCACGCCCCGAGCACGGGATCGTGCGCCGCCCGGGCCCGCAACAGGCGGTGTCGGGTGATCTCCTGGATGTGGGAGTGGACGGACGCCTCCGCGCCCGTCTGCACCAGATAGGCCGCGAGCTGGTAGCGCGCCGCCGGTCCGAGGGGCAACCGTGCCGTCACCTCCCGAACGAGCTGGTCGGGATCCGGGCGGGGCAGGTCCTCCGCTGCCGCTGCTCCCTCTGCTCCTTGCGCTCCCGACCCTTCCGCCGGCCGTTCCTCCTGGTCGACGAGTCCGCGCAGCGCGGCGTCCGCCCCGGGCGCCGTCTCCCGGACGAGGTCCTGCGCGGCGGTGCCCGGCAGGTGGCACTGCGCGGGTGCGAGCCGACGCGCGGGCGGATCGGCGAGCGCGAGCGAACGGGCGAGCAGGAGAAGCGCTCCGGCCCGCGCCCGATCACGGAACTTCTCGGCGGACGGCTCCGGCAGGGGGCACGAGACGAGCCGGGCGAGACGGCGCGCGTGGGAGAGCACGGCGTCCACCTCCTTCGTCGCGCCGTCCACCGGGCGCGACGTGCGGGCGGCGACCGCCCGGTCGACCAACGCCCCGACCAGCTGCAGGTGCACCCGGAGCACGGAGGCGGTGATCTCGCCGCCGTCGTCGTCCCCGACCATGTCGCCGAGCACCGCCACCGCCCGGTCCCGGTCCCGGTCGCTGCCCGTGCCTGCGAGGGCGCAGGCCTCATCGCACCAGGCGGCCACCGTGACCGCGTCGGCCAGGGGTGCGCTCCGCTCCTCGTGCCCCCCCGGGACACGGCGGGCCCGGCGGAAGTGTTCCGCGGCCTCGGCGTGCAACCCGCGGGAGATCTCCTCGAGCGCGGTGAGGAAGGAGGCGTAGCGGTCCGATGCGCCGGGACCGGTCACCGGAGGTCGGATCGCCTCGGGAGCGACCTCGTGCAGTGCGTAGACGATCCAGGCGGCCGCGCGGGGGGCCAGCCGCAGGCACGAGGCCACGTCGTCGGGCGCCGCGGGCACGTTCCACAGCGTCTCCGCCCGCAGGCACCGGCCGGCGGGATCCACCAGTTCGATCCGCACGCCACCGCCGTGCACCGTCACCGGGTGCAGCACCGTACGTACCCGCAACAGGTCGGACCGCCACAGCCATCGGACCGGCGCGGGCAGGCGGCCCGGCCCGTCCGGGAGCACGGTGAGCTCCGGCAGGCGTTGACCGGCGCCGACGGGCGCGTCCACCTGCAGCAGAAGATCGGCGCTGTCCCCGGGGACCCCCTGCAGCCACTCCGCGGTGAGCTGGGTGAAGGATCCGCCGAGGGAGTGGGTCAGCGCGCTCGCGTCCGCAGGCACCAGACGCACCCTGGTCAGCAGGGGACCGACCAGCGTCCGTCCCAGCGCGGAGGCCCGGGCCACGGGGCCGAACAGCCGCCAGCGGACACGTCGGTCCAGCCGGGTGAGCACCGTGCCGGACAGCAGGAGCAGGACCGCCAGGACGACCACGGACGTCCACCAGCTCATCGACCGCCCGCCTCCTTTCGCAGAGGCCCGCAAGGGCCGATCGGTCGTGCTCGGCGCACCCACCCATGGGGTTTCCCCGAGCGGGGTGATGACGGGGAGCACCGGTCCGGCGAAGGCGGTGCGAGGAGGGTCGGTGCCGCGGGGGACGGTCGTGACGTCGCCGGGCCTGGCCTGGCCACCGAGTCGGGCGAGGCCGTCGCGGGCGGCGACGTTCTCCCGGTCGAGCCGGGCCGCGGTCGCGAAGTGCGTCCGGGCCGCGGTTCCGTTCCCGGATCGTTCGGCCGTGCGGGCGTCCGCCACCTCTGCCCGTGCCACCGCCCGGGCCTGTTGGACGTCGACCAGACCCACTTCCGCACAGGATCCGGCTCCTCGGTGCAGAGCCTGGGTGTAGGCGCCCTCGGCGGACGCCAGGCGTCGCTCCTGCAGCAGCTGGGCCGCTTGCCGGCAGGGCAGGGCTCCGGCCCCGGCACTCGCCTTGTCAGGGGCGCAGGCGGCCAGTGGCGCCGTCGCCAGCCATACCGTCGCGAGCAGCACCAGCCGCACGAGGGCCAGCCGTCCGTCCCGTGCCGGCGACCCGGCTGGTCCGGGCTGTGGGGCGGGTGCCGGACGTCCACCCCGTGCCGATCGTCCGCCGGACCTGGCTGCCGTGGCCGTGGTCCAGCAGCGGCGGAGTGCCTCGGGCCGTACCGGCCTGGGACGCCGTGCGGGCATGAGGCCATGTCTAGGCCTCGGGCGCCCCGCATGCAACAAGGCGCGATCAATCAACTACGGAAAGTGTCTGGCGTGGCGGACGTGTGCACCGGTTCGCCGGAGTTCGGCGATCGGGCGGTCCGGAGGTCCGGCTTCGGGCTGCCGGACGGTCCGGAGTACCAGCCGGTCAGACGGGGCCGTAGTCGGCGGCGGCGATCGTGCGGGCGGTCTCGGCCACGCCGAAGTCCTCCGAGCCCTCGATCCGGGGCACGAAGCCCACCAGGGTGCCGTCCCGCATCACCTGGGCCTCGAGCCCGGCCGCGCCGTCCACGTCCCACAGCGCCTCGCGCCCGTCGCCCAGGGGCACTCGCACCCCGAACCGGAAGGAGGCCGGGCGGGCGACCGAGGCGATGACCCCCCGGGCCCGGAGTTCCTGGACCACCGCCTGTGCTTCGTCTTCCTGCATGGACTCAGGATGGCGGGTATTCCTGGGAGATCCCTCCCGGCACGCTGACCGTCACCTGGAGGTGCATCCGACGTCGGGCGGTGACCGCTGCGCGACGCACCGCCTGGTCTCGCGTATTCTCGCCGGTTGTGGCGGTTGTCGATTTCCCGGCGGAACTCCGTGAGCTGCGCCAGACCCTGACGTCGATCCTGCAGGTGAGCGACGTCGAAGCACTGCGTGCGCGCATAACCGAACTGTCCGAGGAGGCGTCCGCGCCCGATCTGTGGAACGACGCCGACCGTGCCCAGGCGGTGACCAGCCGACTCTCGCACCTGCAGGCCGAGCTGGAACGCCTGGAACGCATGTCCTCGCAGCTGGACGACCTGGAGGTGCTGGTCGAGCTGGCCCAGGGCGAGGACGACGCCGACACCCTGCTCGAGGCCGAGCAGGAGCTGGTGTCGGTCCGCTCGGCGCTCGGCGAGCTGGAGGTGCGCACCCTGCTGTCCGGGGAGTACGACGCCCGGGAGGCCCTGGTGACGATCCGGTCGGAGGCCGGCGGGGTGGACGCCGCGGACTTCGCCGAGATGCTCCTGCGCATGTACCTGCGCTGGGCCGAGCGGCACAACTACAAGACCGAGGTCTACGACACCTCCTACGCGGAGGAGGCCGGCATCAAGTCGGCCACGTTCAAGATCTCCGCGCCCTACGCCTACGGCACGCTCTCGGTGGAGCAGGGGACGCACCGACTCGTGCGGATCAGCCCCTTCGACAACCAGGGACGCCGCCAGACCTCCTTCGCCGGGGTCGAGGTGCTGCCTGTCGTCGCGGAGACGGACCACATCGACATCCCCGAGAACGACATGCGCGTGGACGTCTACCGGTCCACCGGTCCTGGTGGGCAGAGCGTGAACACCACGGACTCCGCCGTGCGGATCACGCACCTGCCGACCGGCATCGTGGTCACCTGCCAGAACGAGAAGTCCCAGCTGCAGAACAAGGCGTCCGCGATGCGCGTGCTGCAGGCCAAGCTGCTCGAACGGGCCCGCCAGGAGCGGCAGGCCAAGCTCGACGCGCTCAAGGGGGACGGCGGTTCGAGCTGGGGCAACCAGATGCGCTCGTACGTGCTGCATCCGTACCAGATGGTCAAGGACCTGCGGACCGAGTACGAGGTGGGCAACCCGGTCGCGGTCTTCGACGGCGACATCGATGCGTTCCTCGAGTCGGGGATCCGCTGGCGCCGCCAGGGCGACCGGTCGGCGGACTGAGGAGACCTCACCGGGCTGCCGACCGGCCTGCCGGGCTGCCGACAGGGCGGCGCCGGACGGTCGGGGTCGAGGGTCCGTGTCGGGGAGCGGGCGCGGCGGGATATCCGGGCTGGCGCGGGTGCCTAGACTCGAACACGGCCAGAGTGCACGATGCCGCCCTCCGCGGCTCCTGTGAACGCAAGGTGTTTCCTGTTCCCGAGACTGGCCGAGGACGAGTCGTAGTGATCCGGTTGAGCAATGTCAGCAAGGTCTACCCGGGCACGAGCAGACCTGCCCTGGACAACATCAGCCTGGAGGTGGGCAAGGGGGAGTTCGTCTTCCTCGTCGGCGCCTCCGGCTCGGGCAAGTCCACGTGCCTGCGACTGGTGCTCCGCGAGGACCGGCCCACCTCCGGGGTGGTCCACGTCGCGGGCAAGGATGTGGGCAGGCTGTCCAACTGGAAGGTGCCGGCCCTGCGTCGGAAGATCGGCGTGGTCTTCCAGGACTTCCGGCTGCTGCCCAACAAGACCGTGTTCGAGAACGTCGCCTTCGCGCTGCAGGTGCTCGGCAAGCCGCGGCACGCGATCGCGCACACCGTCCCCGAGGTCCTCGACCTCGTGGGCCTCAGCGGCAAGGAACGCCGCTTCCCGCACGAACTGTCCGGTGGCGAGCAGCAGCGCGTGGCGATCGCCCGCGCGTTCGTGAACCGGCCCGCCATCCTGCTCGCGGACGAGCCCACCGGGAACCTCGACCCCGGGACCAGTGAGGGGATCATGCGCCTGCTGGACCGGATCAACCGGACGGGCGCCACGATCGTGATGGCCACGCACGACGACGAGATGGTCGACCAGATGCGCAAGCGCGTCGTCGAGCTGGACGAGGGACGGATGATCCGCGACCAGGATCGCGGCGTCTACGGATACACGAGGTGAAGCGCTGATGCGGTTCGAGTTCGTCCTCAGCGAGATCAAGATCGGCCTGCGACGTAACCTGCCGATCACGATCTCGGTCATCCTCGTCACCGCGGTCTCGCTGGCCCTGGTCGGCGGGGGCATGCTCACCCAGCGCCAGGTCGAGACCATGAAGGACTACTGGTTCGACCGCCTGCAGGTGTCGATCTTTCTGTGCACCAAGGACTCCGATGTCCCCACCTGCTCGGACGGCGCCGTCACCCAGGCCCAACGGGACCAGATCCTCGGGGACCTGCACTCCCCGCAGTTGCAGCCCTACGTCGAGAGCGTCACGTACGAGTCCCAGCAGCAGGCGTACGACCGGTTCCGCCGCCAGATCAAGGACAACGTCCTGTCCTCGAACGTCACGGTGGACCAGATGCCGGAGTCGTACCAGGTCAAGCTCAAGGACCCGAAGAAGTACACCGCCGTCACCCAGCTCTTCCAGGGGCGTCAGGGGGTGGAGCAGGTGGCCGATCAGAACCAGGTGCTCGACCGGCTGTTCACCCTGCTCAACGGGGCCAAGTGGTTCGCCTGGGGGATCGCCCTCTTCATCCTCGTGGCCTCGGTGCTCCTGGTCGGTGTGACCATCCGGATGAGCGCCTACACGAGACGACGAGAAACCGCGATCATGAGGCTGGTGGGGGCGTCCAACTTCGTCATCCAACTGCCGTTCATCCTCGAGAGCATGATCTCCGCGGCGATCGGGGCGCTGCTCGGATCGGCCATCCTGCTGTCCCTGACCTGGTTCGGGGTGCTCGGCTGGCTCAAGGGGACCGTCCGCTTCATCAACTATGTGCAGTTCTCGGACGCTCTGATCATCTGCCCGATCCTGTTCCTCATTGCTTTCACCCTGGCCGGCGTGTCCTCTTTCGTGGCGTTGCGTCGGTACCTCAAGGTGTAGGCAGGACTCTCACGCAGGGTGAGAGACAAAAAGCTCTCCGCGCATGATCCCGCGCCTGGCCCGGCCGGCCACGCCGCCTCGGTGGTGACCGGCCGGGTGCCGCGGCGGACCGTGCGGTCGTCCGTGCAGGCTGCGGGGTGGCGAGTCGCTGGTGTGGGACCGGTGGACGGTCCCGCCCCGTGGTCGATGCGTCGGGGGCGTTCGGAGGTCCACATGGTCCGGGTGCGTCGTCGTGGCCCCTGGGCGTCGTTCCTGGCAGCCGCGTCCGCTCTGACGGTCCTGGTGGCCGGGGTCGGGGTCGCCCCGCGGACGATCGTCGCCCGGGTCGCGCCCGTGGACTCGCTCACCCAGCAGAAGCAGGCAGTCGACCGTCAGGTGGCGGACATCCGCGACCAGCTCGAAGGCGCGTCGAAGGACCTCGTGGACGCGGTCGTCGCACTGCACCAGGCCCAGGTGCAACTGGTCGGCGCCCGTCGTGCCGCGGCCGCGGCGCAGGTGGCGCTCGTGGCAGCCCGGGAACAGGACAACGACCTCGCCCAGCAGCTCGCCGTGGCACGGGCGGAACAGGCCAAGGTGGCCTCGGACCTGGCCGAGCGGCGCCGGAGCGAGGAGGAGACCCGGCGCGCGGTGGGGGACCTGGCCCGCCAGGCCTACCTCGGCTCGGGGATCAGCACCATGGCGGTGGCGCTCTCGGCCACGGATGCGTCCGACTTCACCGAGCGCATGGCCGTGGAGAGCACGGCCCTGCAGGTGCAGACCACGACCCTGCAGCGGCTGCGGGTCGAGCAGGCCGAGATCCGGGCGCGCCAGGCCCAGTTGGACGCCGCGACCGCTCAGATCGCCGAGCTCAAGGCCGCTTCGGCGCGGACGGTGGTCCAGCGTGCGGCGGCCCAGGCCACCGCGATGCACACCGCGTCCGTGGTGGCGCAGCTCGTCGCCACCCAGACCCGGGCGCTGGCCGTGATCCAGGCCCGCAAGGCCGCAGAGCAGCAGCGGCTCGACGAGGTGCAGAAGGAGCAACAACAGCTGCGGGCGATGCTCGCGGAACGGGCCCGCAAGGAGCTCGCCGCCGAGCGGGCCCGGCGTGCGGCACAAGCCCGGAAGCAGGCCTCGAACGGGTCCCGGCACAGCTCCGGATCCTCGCGCTCCGGTTCCGGCGGGGACTCCGGTTCCGGCGGGGATTCAGGGTCGGGCGGGGGCTCGGGTTCCGGCGGGGGCTCGGGTTCCGGTGGGGGAGCGCATTCCGGGTTCTTCATCCACCCCGCGAACGGGCCCATCACCTCCCCGTTCGGCAGGAGGTTCCACCCGATCTTCCACATCTGGAAGTTGCACACCGGCACCGACTTCGGGGTGCCCTGCGGGACGCCGGTGCACGCGGCGGCGGCCGGAGAGGTGATCAGTGCGGGCTGGGGAGGGGCCGACGGCAACCGCATCGTCATCGACCACGGCATCGTGAACGGGGTGGACCTGGCCAGCACGTACAACCACCTGTCGAAGATCATTGTGCACAGTGGCCAGGTGAGCCAGGGAGAGTTGATCGGCATCTCCGGCACGACGGGCGCCTCCACCGGGTGTCACCTGCACTTCGAGGTGCTGGTCAACGGGAACTTCACGAACCCGATGAACTGGCTCTGAGCGCCTGGTTTGGAACTGGGGGTGGCTGTCCGGCTCGGGCGGCGCATTACGGCCCGAGATGTCCGGATGGTGAAGGAGTTGCGGCCGTACACGCCACATCGTGGTGGACACCGGTGGCCTGCGACTGCTGGTGCTCTTCCGCGAACAGTTCTCCACCATCACCCGGGTCCGGGCCGACGGCGGCTACGCAGGTCGGCTGGTCACCTTCGCCCGCAAGGTCCTGGACATGACCGTCCAGATCGTCAAGCGCACCGACGACCTGACCGGGTTCCAGGTCCTTGCCCGCCGCTGGGTCGTCGTCGAGCAGTTCCAAACCACGTTGTTGAGGTACCTTGCCCGGCGTTGCTACCGTCGCGCTTGCGTCGGCCCCCGCCGTCGGTGTGCGTTCTCGCACGTCAGGAGTGGCTCGAGAATCGACTGCAAAGCCGCTCCCGCTGGACAGCGATGTCGCGCTCCGTCACTGGGGCCCGTGGGCCGTGACGGCGTGATCGCGGCAGATCCGGATGCTGTCAGAAGCGCTGGGACCGTCCCGACGAACGCCGGTCAGGTGCTTCCATCCTCGCTCTCGTTCATCGCCTCGGCTGAAGCCTCTCGTAGAGCGATCACCCATTGAACCAGCTCCTCGGGGGCGACATCAGCGATGACGTCGTCCACCGTTTCCGGTTCACCCTGGCCGCGTCGGTCGGGTCTGCGGGTCTTTCATCCGCGCCGTAGCATCACGCCCGCGCCCTGGGTCAGGGTGGCCCGCCTCCGGCGCGGCACCACGGTCACGGCCTGACCCGCAGGCCAGCCGCCGTTCCACGGGCTGGCCGGGCCCGCAGCGGTCTGCGGACAAATCCTGCGCCCGCCCGCCGCGGTGGGGTCCGGTGTCGGCTCGTTGACCGATCCCCGACGACTCCCTATAGTCACGAGCCACCTTGTTAACGTTCACACGCAGTGCCGGGTCCGCTCGTCCGGGGCGGACCGGCTCGGCCGTCGGCGTCGGCACCACGCGTCGCCCGGGTGTCGGGGCCGTCGAGGAGCGGGGAGGCACCGGTGCAGCCCAGGCATGAGTTCATGATCCGCGTGGATGCCGGGCGGGGCCGACGGCGGTCCGCTGCCCTGCGAGGGCCGTCCCCGGAGTGTCGTGGTGAACGATCCGTAAGCATCCGAGTAAGGATCCGGAAGCTCCCGAGACGGAGAGGCATTCGCATGTCGGAACTCGTAGGACGTCCCCGCGCAGATCAGAGGCGGACCGGCCCTGGACCGAGGAAGTGGATCGCAGCCGGTGTGGCGGTGGCGAGCGTCGCGGCGGCCGCCGCGTTGGCGGCGCCATCGGCGGACGCGGCGACGGGCGCCTGCACGGCCACCTATGTGTCGGCGGGCGCGTGGGCGGGCGGCTTCCAGGGCGGTGTCACGGTCCAGGCCGGTAGCGGCGCCATCACCAGCTGGACCGTCTCGATGACGCTGCCGTCGGGAGCGACCCTGCAGTCGTTGTGGAGCGGAACGCCCACCGGCAGTTCCGGCACCGTGACGGTGGCGAACGCGGCGTACAACGGCGCGCTGGGTTCCGGTGCGTCCACCTCGTTCGGCTTCATCGCCAGCGGCAACTCCGGTCAGGTCACGGTCAGCTGCACCGCCGGGGGTGTGACCACCTCGCCGACGATCACCACCACGACGACGACGGTCACCACCACGACGACGACGGTCACCGCCACCACGACGCCGGTCACCACCACCACGACGCCGGTCACCACCACCACGACGACGCGGCCGATCACCACCACGACCCCGCCCGGTACGGGCACCAGGCAGTTCCGGGGCATGAACTGGGCCCGCCTCGGTGACAACTTCACGACCGGCACCCACGTCCTCGACGGGCTGAGCAGCTCCGACAGCTACAGCACCGTCAAGGCCAAGGCCAACGCGATCTACGCCGGCATGGCATCGATGGGGGTCAACACCGTCCGGTTGCCCATCAACACCCAGGACGTCGGCACCAGCTGGTGGAACACCTACCGCGCCACGATCGATGCCGCAACCAGCCTCGGCTTCAAGGTCATCCTCACCTACTGGGAGGACGGAGCGTCCTCCGGCGGCAAGGTCACCAATACAAGTGCCTTCAACACGATGTGGAACACGGTCGTCGCCGCATATGGCTCCAACAACCTGGTCTACTTCGAGCCGATGAACGAACCTCACGGCTACAGTTCGACGGACTGGCGGAACTTCGCCGCCTCGTGGATCGGCTCCCATTCATCGGTCCCCAGGGAACGGATCCTCGTCGGCGGCACCGGCTACAGCCAGGACCTGCGGGACCTCTGCTCCGACAGCCGTTTCAACGGCACCCTGTTCTCCTATCACTACTACACGTTCTTCTACGGCACAAAGACCTACAACCAGTGGCTGAGCGACTTCGACACCCGTCTTGGCAGCTGCGCCTCGCGGGCGGTCATGACCGAATACGGTGCCGAGATGGACAGCGGACTCAACTACAACGACGCATACGCCACGGACAATTTCGTCCAGTACCTTCGCGCCGTTACCGAACGCGAGCGCGTCCTCGGCATGGGTGCGGTCTACTGGCCGGCCATCGGCGGCAAGATCACGTCCGGGAAGAGCTGGGACCACTACTCCATGTACTCACGGTCAGGCAGCGGCACCAACCAGACTCTCACCATCCGGAACAGCAGTGGCGCCAGTCGTGTGAGGTACGGCTGGGGCCTCTGAGAGCGTGGTTTGGAACTGTCTACCTGGGGTTGGTGCGGGCCAGGCGTCGTGACGTGTTCATGGCGATGTAGATCATCGCTTGGTGGTGTTCGGGCAGCCTTTCGTAGTCCCGTACGCAGCGGCGATGCTTGCTGATCCAGGCCAAGGTGCGCTCCACGACCCAACGGCGGGGCAGGACGTGGAACCCGGCCAGGTCGTCGGTGCGCTTGACGATCTGGACGGTCATGGCCAGGACCTTGTGGGCGAAGGTGACCAGCCGCCCTGCGTAGCCGCCGTCGGCCCGGACCCGGGTGATGGTGGAGGACTGTTCGCGTAGGCGCACCAGCAGTCGCAGGCCGCCGTCGCGGTCCTGGATCCCAGCGACGGTGACCAGCACGAGCAGCAGCAGGCCGCTGGTGTCCACCGCGATGTGGCGTTTACGGCCGTTGACACGTTTACCCGCGTCGTAGCCGCGGGTGGCCGCGGGCACGGTGTCGGCCCCGCGGACCGAGGCCGAGTCGATGATCGCGGCGGTGGGGAACGGTGCGCGCCCCTGGCGGGCACGGACCCGATCGCGCAGCAGGTCGTGGACGTGCCGCCAGATGTCGGCAGCGCTCCAGCGGCGGAAGAACCCGTAGACCGTCTGGTACGGCGGGAACTCCTTGGGCAGGGCTCGCCAGGCGAGCCCGCCCCGGACCAGGTAGAAGATCGCGTCCAGGATCCGGCGGCGGTCGTGCTTCTCGTTGCGTCCGCCTCGTCCGTGGGTGTTGCCCGGTGGGGGCAGGAGTGGTTCCAGAACCCCCCACTGGGCGTCGGTGATCGTCGAGGAGGGGTACACCCCGCAGGGGGTCTCCTGGGGCTGGGTGAACTCGATCAACCCGGCGTGGGAGGGACATGACAACCACGAGCAGGCAGGCAAGACTGGCATCGGAGTGCCTGGTCTGTCGGGGTGGTCTCAGCAACCCACCGACCTACCAGGGACTCCTTCGCTATCGGGACATCTCGGGTCGTGATGCGCCGCCCCAAGCCGGACAGGCACCCCCGGTTCCAAGCCACGCGTTGAGGGGTCCCGCTGATCCGGCATGGCGGCTGGGTTCCGGGGCTTCGGCGGTCCGGCGTGGCGGCTGAGGGGTTCCCGGGGGCTTCAGCGGTCCGGTTGCCCGGCTCTGAACCCGGGGGCTCGCGCACTCGGCGGAACCGACCGGAACGAGGGGTCTCCGGTCCTCGGCGAAACCGGCCCCGAACGGGCGCCGGCCCGGCAACTAGACTGATGCATCGCGCGAGCTTCGGGGACCCGGACGGTCGCGAGGGCTCCGGGGCCGCCGCGTGAACGTGCCGAACCGCCGGGGAACCGGCTGCATCACCGGGAGAACCTGCGGCATCACCCGGGGAAATCAGTGGGAGCGAGGTGCCCGGCTCCGGTTCACTGTCGGGGGCGGCCGTCGGGCCGCCGACGCAGGCACGACAGGTCGTCCGAGAGGCGGGGGACCCGGCAGGATCAGGAGGTCGGTGTGCCCAGGGAGAGCGGTCGGAAGTTGATCGCGAGCAACAAGAAAGCCCGGCACGACTTCCTCGTCCTGGATGTCTACGAGGCCGGACTGGTGCTCACCGGGACCGAGGTGAAGGCCCTGCGGGCGGGGCGGGCCTCGCTGGTCGATTCGTGGGCCAGCGTGGACGGCGACGAGGTGTGGCTCGAGGGGGCACACATCCCCGAGTACAACCAGGGGACCTGGAACAACCACGCCCCGCGTCGCAAGCGCAAGCTGCTGCTGCACCGGCTGGAGATCGACAAGCTTGCCGCCACGACCCGCGAGAAGGGGCTCACGCTCGTCCCCCTGGCGCTGTACTTCCTGAACGGCCGGGCCAAGGTGGAGCTCGCCGTGGCGCGGGGCAAGCGCGAGTACGACAAGCGGCAGGCGTTGCGGGAGCGGCAGGACCGTCGCGAGACCGAGCGGGCGATCTCCTTCCGCAAGGACCGCTGACCGCCCGTTCGGCCCGGGCCGCCGGCTGCTCTTCTCCGCGGCGCCCGCAGAACGGGGCCGGGGTCAGGGGAGCAGGGGTCCAGGAGCAGGGGTTCAGGGGACGCTGGGCCGTCCGAAGAGGAACCCCTGTGCCCGGTCGCAGCCCATCGCCCGCAGGGCCCGGGCCTGGCTGGGGGTCTCGACGCCCTCGGCGGTCACGACCAGCCCGTGCGCGTGCGCCAGGGAGATGATGGCCGAGACCACCGCATCGGGCCGGCTGCCCGTCCCCAGACGGGTGACGAACGAGCGGTCGATCTTCAGGAAGTCGAAGGCGAACCGGTCGAGGTAGGCCAGGGCCGAGTACCCGGTGCCGAAGTCGTCGATGCCGACCCGCACCCCCATCTCCCGCAGCCGGTGGAGCCCCTTGGCCCGGGCCCCGGTCGCGTCCATGAGCGTGTGCTCGGTGACCTCCACGAGCAGTCGCGAGGGGTGCAGGTGGTGCTTGTTCAGCCCGTCCTGCAGCGACTCGAAGTAGGCCTCGTGTTCCAGGGTGCGGGCGGAGACGTTGACCGCGAGCCAGCGCCCGGGGGGCAGGTTCCCGCTCGCCAGGTGCACCATCGCCATCGCCGAGACCCGGGTGTCCAGCTCGACGACCAGACCGGTGTCCTCGGCGACGTCGATGAAGGAGGAGGGGTCGAGCAGGCCGAGATCGGGGTGCTCGACGCGCGCCAGCACCTCGGCGCCCGCGACGGCGCCCCCACGCAGGTCGACCACCGGTTGCAGCCGCACGCGCAGGGCGTCGGTGGCCAGACCCGTGCGCAGTACCTGCTCGGCCTCGATGCGGGCGTCGGCGCGGGTGCGCAGGGCGGTGTCGAAGACGGCCAGGGCGTCCCGGCCGAGGTCCTTGGCCTCGTAGAGCGCGAGGTCGGCCTCGCGGTACAGGTCCTCCACGGTGCGGCCGGGGCGGTCGCACTGGGTCACGCCGATGCTTGCGGTGCACACGACGGACGCCCCGTCCCTGAGCTGGATCGGCAGCGAGAGCCGGGTGCGGATGTCCCGTCCGAGCCGAGCGAGCGCGGCCTCTGCGGGTGCCGGATCGACCACCACGGCGAACTCGTCCCCGCCCAACCGGGCGACCTCGGCGCCTGCGGGGACGACGGACCGCAGGCGGCGTCCGATCTCGATGAGCAGGGTGTCCCCGGCCACGTGGCCGAAGGTGTCGTTGATGCTCTTGAAGCGGTCGAGGTCGAGCAGGAACAGGGCGACGCTCCGGCCACTCCGGCGAACCCGGGAGAGCGCCTCGGTGAGCCGCTGCTCGAGCCGGGCGCGGTTGGCCAGACCGGTGGTGACGTCGGTGAGGGCCAGGCGCTGCAGTTCCTGCTCGGTGCGATGGCGTTGGGTGACGTCGAGGAAGTGGTAGACCACGTGCCGCCCCGGCTCCGCCTCGCCGCCGGCGGCCGCTGCGTGAACCCAGGCGTGGATGATCGAGTTGTCCGCGCGCAGGAGACGTACCTCGTACGAGGTCTCGGCGGTCTCGCCCTCGGCCAGTGCCTGCAGGTGCTCGGTGACCATGGGCATGTCCGCGGTGTGCACGCGGCCCAGCAGGTCCTCGAAGCTGGGGATCACCGCCAGGCCGAGCATGTCGAGCAGTGCGTGGTTTACCCGTAGCAGTCGCGTCATGCCGGGGGTGCAGTCGACCTGGGCCATGCCGGTCGGCGCGCGGTCGAAGGCGAGTCGGAGTTCCTCCTGGCTGGCCTGCAGCGCGGCCAGGTTCTGCTGCTCCTCGGTGATGTCCAGGGCAGTGCCCCACAGGGTCAGCGGCCGCCCCGAGCCGTCGTGCGTGAGGTCGATCCAGCACCGCAGGTGGCGTACCCCGCCGCTGGGTGGGAAGACCCGCAGGGTCACCTCCGCCGGGGTGCCGGTCTCCAGCACCGCCGAGAAGGTGGCGAGGAGCTGCTCGCGGTCCTCCTCCAACATCATGTCGAGATGTTCGAGAGCGGAGGGCGCGCCCTCGGCGGGGTCTCGGCCGTAGAGGTGGTACATCGAGTCGGACCACCACTGCTCCCCGGTGTCCAGGGTGAGCGTCCAGGAGGCGAGCCCGGTCAGGTGCACCGCGGCGGAGAGCCTGCGGCGGCTGTTCCGCAGCTGCTCGCCCGCCTCCTCGGTGTCGGTGACGTCGAGCGTGGTACCGAGCACGGTCACCGGTCGGCCGGTGGCGTCGAAGACCGGCTCGCACCACATCTTGAGGTGGCGGATGCGGAAGTCCGGCAGCCGCACCCGGAAGGTCGCCCGCCAGCCCCGGCCGCTGGACAGGGACGCCTGCTCCTCGATTGCGAGCCGGGTGCGGTCCTCGTCGAGGATCCAGGAGAGCCACTGGGCGTAGCTCGGCGGGTCCCCCGGACCGATCCCCAGCAGCGCGAACATCTCCAGGGACCAGGTCCACGAGTTGTCCGCGAGCTGGCGCTCCCAGGTCGCCATGCCGGCCAGGCGCAACGCCCCGCGCAGGCGGAGCTCCGCACCGTCCCGGTCCGCCTTCACGGGGGCGACGTCGGAGGCGTCGACCAGGTTCAGCGCCCAGCCGCGCGAGCCGCGCTCGTCCGGCTCCAGTTCGGCGGCGGAGACGGACAACCACCGAGTGGTCCCGTCCGGCAGCGGGACGGCGACCAGCCGGCGTTTCGTCGGGCCGAAGGCGGAGGCGGTGACCCTGGACGGCGAGGTCATGGTCAGCGGGGAGGCCATGGTCACCTGGGTGTGGCCGTCGGCGTCCCGTCCTCCCGCAGCGGGCGGTGTGCCCGTGCCGTCATCAGTGCCGGGCACCGTGTTCCAGGTCTCGGCGGCGGTCGCTGACGACGAGCCGTGACCGCTCAGGACGATCGGCGTGGGGTGCCCGGAACCGCGAGCCGCGCCGGAATCCCGCGTCAGACCCTTCCACCCCAGATCGGCCGTGCCGAGTCTGGACGGCGGGAGAAAGGGGAGCGTGGTCGTGCGGCCCAGCAGGAAGTCCGCGGAGCGTCCGAGCAGGGAGGCCGCGGTCGAGTTCACCGACAGGATGCGACCTCGGTCGTCGAGAATCATCAAGCCCTGGCCGAGCGCGTCGAGCACGTTTTCGGCGGCCACGGCGTTCGGCACAGCGGGAATGGACTGTGCGGGGGTGGAATTCACCGGGGGAATCTGTGCGGGGGGAACCGTGCTGGATCTGGGGGAGTCGGGGACGGGGGTCGGCTGTTGGTGGATCTGCTGCATCGCCTCACCCCCTCGGTTTCGTCACGTGGATCGTCCTCATGGGGGCGCTGTGGCGCCTCCGCGCACCGGACCGGGGGCCATCGTTCCGGTGAGTGAGTGATTACACTCCGTTGTTAGGGGCGCACGGGCTCACCGGCCAGAACCATACCGTGGGTCACGCGGAGCGCACAGCTTCCTACAGAAGTTGCCCACGCTAGGCCGGACGTGACCGGGAAACCGTCGGATCCCGGGCGTTCGCGCACGTGACAGGTCATCGGGCTGGGCGGACTTCGCCGATGGCGGATCCTTCCCCACCTGGGCGGAATGTCGGTTTCGCGATCGGCGAACGCGAGGGAGGGGGCCGTGCGGGCCACTGGGGGTGACCGATAGCATGGCCTGGGCGCCTTCCGGTTCCGGCTCCTCGGCTGTTGGTTCGGACGAGGAGCGGTCGGGTGGTCGCCAGACCTCCCCGAGCGGCATCCGTGGAGGTTTGAGCGAGATGTCCGGTTCCTGACCGGACGCGTCGCTCGGGTTCATCAGTGCTGTCGGACCCGTGGCCGTGCTCGCGGCCCGCGGGGTTCGGTGGGGCTGCTGGACGGGCGGCAGGAAAAGAAGTGACACGGTCGAGGACCGTGTGGCATAAGTAAGGCACGTGGCACAGGTAAGGCACGTGGACGCCGGTGCAGACCGGGGTCCACGGCTCCGAACCGAGATTGTCGGGCTCGGGGTACTGATCCATCGACCAGGGGGTGATCGGTTTCGACGTCGGACGTCGATCCAGGGGAAGCGGGCCGAGAAGGTGACGTGATCTCGTGAACCTTCGTCACAAAACAATAGGTGCCAATTCTTCGCGCACCGACTTCGCCCTCGCTGCCTAAGCGAGCTGCGTAGTCCGTCAGTCCGGGTTCGCCTTCGACCCGATCACTGGCGTCGACCAGAAGGCCACTGGCCAAGGATCCGGTCACGGGATCTGCGGCGACACTCACAGTGACTGAGCCCGGCGCGACGACTCGTCCGTGTGATCGTCGGGGCTGAGAAAGGCCGTAGCGGACTGCGCCCGGAGAAGTCCTGGTTCCACGCTGGCGGACGCGGGTTCGATTCCCGCCACCTCCACCTGAGGTAGATGTTCACGAACCGGGGCCCGTCGGCCCCGGTTCGTGGCGTTTTGCCCTGCTCCTCGCGGGACCTGCGCGGCGTCGGGGTCGTCTCCGATGGCGCGGAGCACCAGACCTCCTGACCCAGCTCGCCGGAGATCGAACGGTCCACCAATCCGGACCGTTCGCCTGGCCGGACCGTTGGCCGAGCCGGCCGGGAGCGCGCTTGCGCCGGTCTGGCTGGGGCCGGCCCTCCGCGGCCCATGACCTCGCTGATCGGATCTCACGATGGTTCGGTGTCGCCCGCACCGCTGCCGTGATGCCCGGGCACCCCGCTGACGGCTGCCTGACCTGGGCATACCTCACCGGAGTGCGAACAGGCGTGTGCGTGCGGCGAGTACCACGTCGACGAGGGCGACCAGGACGGGACCTCGAGGAACGGGTCGACGCCCCCGGCCGGAGCGCTCAACCGTCCGGCGTCCACCTGGCACCGGACGGCGTTGTGGACGGGCTCGTGTTCGGGCATGCGGTCGGTAGCGGGTACGGCGGCAGGGCGGGCCGAGCCAGAGGGGGAGTCCATCTCCGCCGGACCCCACGGCTTCTGGGCTGGCGGGTACGGAACTCGCTGATCCTCCAGGCATGTATCAACGAGTAGTGGATGTGCTACCTAGAGCAATGTGGGCTGTCATCCTGAACCCTGTGCCGTATGGCCCGCAGCGCGGCGGGCGGCGTACGGGATCACACCGGCAGCTGATGCGGCACAGCACATCTCACGGAATCTGGGGGATCAGCGGATGTCGACATGGGTCAGGACCGTTCCGGTGGGGGATGACGGGGAGGGCGTTGTCGAGGTCGAGATGGACGTGGTGGGGGACGAGGCGGAGACGTACCTGTCCGCGGCACCCGATGCGCCGCGCAGGGTGCGGACCCTCTTCGATGCCGTGGACGGCGTCGTGCCCGTCCTGCGCGGTGTCGTGGAGCGGACCAGGGCCCATGCGGGGCACCCCGACGAACTTGAGATCCACGTGGGTCTCGCCGTGGGTGGTGAGACTGGGCTGGTGCTGACCAAGGGCACCGCCCAGGCCACGTTCTCGTTGCGCATGGTCTGGAGACGAGAGGGCGCGTCCGGTCGCACTGCTGTTGCCGGACACCCGGAGGCCGCGTCATGACCGGTGTCCCTCCGTCGGCGAGGAGACCGGAAGTCGGCGGGGCGGTACGTGCTGGGCCTCCGGAGCGCTCGCTCCATGAGCGTGGGGCCAGCACCCGAACGCCTGAGGACCGGCTGCGTGTCGAGCCGGGCCTCGCGAACGCTGCCGAGGCCTTGCCCCGGGTGGATCGAGCCGGCATCACGCCGGCGATCTGCGAGATCCTTCGCCCGCCGGACCGGCCCGGGGGCGATCACCACGCGGTGGGTCTGGGCTTCGTCATCCCCCACCGTCAGATCGTGACCTGCGCACATGTGGTGAACACCGTGCTGTGTCGTGAACTGATGTGCTCGTCCCCACCGGTGGGCTGGCCGAGGATCATGCTGCGATTCCCGTTCGCTCCCCAGGTTCGGACGACGTCCACCGCCCCGCGGATCCTGCGTGCCATCGTGACGCACTGGGGACCCAGCGATATTGCCGACCCCGAGTCCGGCGATATCGCGATACTGCGTACCGCCGAGGACCTGTCCACCGATTTCCCGGCGCTGCCTCTGGACGACAGGAGCGATCTCGGTCGGGTTCCGGTCCAGGTGTTCGGCCCCGTGGATCGTCCCGGCCCGAACGGGCCGGAACGCATGGTCAGACAGAACCGGATCGTCTGCGGGACCGCGACCGGGAAGCTGCCCGGGTACCGGTGGCAGTTCGAACATGAGGTGACCGGTGCGTTCCGGGTGACCGATGGTTTCAGCGGCGGCCCGGTGTGTCGACAGGATGTGCCGGGCCACCCCGTCATCGGGATCTTCCAGGCGGGATTGCGCAAGGACGGTGAGCAGGCCAGGGAGGCCTCACGGAACCATGTCCCCGAGGCTGCCTACTTCATCGGGATCGAGGCGCTCGATGCGCTCACAGCCCTGCCGCCGGAGCCCGTCGCCGAACCGGTGGAGCAGAGCGACCTCGAAGACCCCCGGGCCGTTGAGGACGACGGGACGCAGCCAGGCCGAGGGGCCGCCGCCGCGTGGGATCGTGCGCGGTGGGGCCCCCGTCGCTGGTGGCTCCTGGTCGCCTGCGCGGTGCTCGCTCTCGCCTGCCTCGCCACCGTGCTGTGGGCGTCATCGGCTCCGGTACCGGTACCGGTACCGATCACCATCACGGGGTTGGTGGGCCGGGGGATGGCGACGCCTCTGACGGAGAGCAAGGCTCTGCAGGAGGCTCTCAACCGGCAAGCCCGCGACTTCACGGGGAACCCCCGTCAGACGGTGCAGCTCAACGTCCAGGAAGTGTCGGGCCGGGAAATCGCGGATCAGATCTCCGATTCCACCGAGGGTCAGCTGGCGGGGGACGCGTTCTTCCTGCCGGCCAATGCCGTGGCCGGCGATGAGGTCTACAAGAGCCTCCTCCGGCGCAACATCCTCAAGGGCGAGATCACCCGCACGCCGCTCTTCACCTCGACCATGATGATCGGGGTCTCTCCTCAGGGCGAGAAGCAGGTGGAGGCGGTGCCGGGTCTGATCACCCATCCTGCAGGCAAGGAGTTGCCTGTCTTCGACTTTCACCGGTACGTGCAGTACCTGAAGGAGCAGCAGCAGGCCGCCATCGAGGGTCGCGGCGGGAAGGAGCCGTGGTTCGTGCGCACCTCCAACCCCTGCCAAGGGGCCACGCCGTTGGCCTATCTCACGCTCGTGGCGCAGGAGGAGCTGAAGGGGGGAGTCCGTGCACTGGCCGGCGATGAATCGCGGCGAGACAACCCACAAGGCGTGGGCGCGTTGAACCCCGGCCAGCGGGCGGTCGTCGATCTGCTGAGGCCCCAGTACGAGGTGCAGACCGAAGACACCACAGGGGATCTCCTCAACGATTTCCACAGGGACATCGTCGAGCCCGGCCCCGACACCGTGGTGCTCATGGCGAGCCACGACGTGGCCAAGGACGTCTTCTAAGGGGAAATAGGACGTGGTTACCGTTACTACGCCGTACGGCCGAAGTTGAGCGCCCAGCACGTCCTGATCTCCCAGGGGCAGTACAAGGACCTGGTGCAGAAGGCGTTCGCCGACCCCGCGGTTCCCGAGGAGTTCGCCAGGCAGGGATACTCCTTCGACGGGAACCCCCCGGATACCAGGTTCGCGAGCGAGGTCACCCAACAGCTGGCGGACAGGGGAGTGCGCCTCCCCACCGGGCTGCCCCCGATCGAGTTCCCCCTCACCCAGGACCTGCTGCCGATCGCGAATCACCTGGGCACGGACTGCCCGGCCCCCCGCCTGGTCCGGCAGGGAAAGCGGTGACTCCGCCCCGGACGGCCTCCCTCCCGTCGGGGCACCGAGTCGCTGCGGTGCTCCTCGTGGCGAGTATCGCGGTGGCCGGGGCGGGGGTCGCGGTCACTGTGCTGCGCCACCGGTCCGGCGCCCCGCAGGCGACGTCCGCCTACCTCCCGGTACCGAGAGGCACGGCCCTGCGCATCCTGGCCAGCACAGAGCTCAGCGACATGCGTCCCCTGCTGGCGGACTTCACCGCCGAATCCGGCATCGCGGTGACCCTTGACCTGGTCGAGACGCGCGAGGGCGCCCGCCGGGTCACGGAGGGCGCCGCCACCGGGGTGTACGACGCGGTGTGGTTCTCCTCGGAGCGGGACATCCGCTCCCGGGAGAGCACACACCGGTGGCTGGGCAGCGGAACGCCGATCATGACCTCTCCGGTGACGCTGGGGTTGCGGCCTGAGGTTGCCACCCGCCTGGGCTGGGCTGGGCGTGTCGTGACCTGGGAGCAGATCGCCCACGCCGAAGGCCTGTCTCTGGCCATGGCCGCGCCCGAGCAGTCGGACCTGGGCCGCCTGAGCATCCTCGCCGCCGCTGCGGGACTCACCGGCCGCGGTGGGATGTACACCGACCCGGACCTCGACCGGGCCGACCCGGGTCTGCGGTCCTTCTTCCACGACCAGGCGTTCACCGCGGCCGACCCCGTGCGACTCAGTGAGGCGTTCGCCGGGGCCCAGGGCGCCGACGTTGACGGTCTGCTCAGCTTCGAGTCCGAGATCCTGCACTTCGCCCAGACCCCCGACGCAGGCGGTCCGAGGCCGAGCCGGGCAGCGGCAGGTCTGCCACCGAGGCTGGTCCCGGTGCGGATCGAAGGGACGATCGCCGCCACCTATGCGCTGACACCCCTGTGGGAGCCACGCTCCCCACCCGGACCCGACGCCGTGGCCGCGTTGACCCGATACCTACTCACATCCGACGTCCAGCGGCGCATTCTGCGTGAGACACACCGCGTGCCCGTGATCCCGGGGGTCGGCCTGCCCCCGTGGTCGGCCGGCCGACCTGTTCCCCGGTGGCAGGCCCCGGCCGACGACGAGGTCGTCACCTACCTGATCGGCACTTACCTCAACCGGTATCGGCGTCCTGCCTGCACCGTCTACGTCCTGGACACCTCGGGGTCCATGAAGCACCACGGACGGATGGAGGACCTCCAGAAGGCCATGCGCACCCTCACCGCTGGGGGAACCGCCACGGCCGAACACCCCGAGCGCCTGCGCGGCAGCGAGGAGGTGGTACTCGTCTCCTTCGCCACCACGGTCCGTGAGCCGGTCGTGGTTCGGGTGCCCGAGCATGAACCGGGCGCCGCTCTCCACCGCCTCACCACGTGGGTCCAGACCCTGCAACCGGGCGGACGGACAGCGGTCTACGACGGCCTACGAGCAGGGCTCGGTGCGGTCGCCCACCGGGCTCCTCGTGCCCCCGAACGGATCACGACGATCGTCCTGGTGACCGACGGGGCGCGCAATGGCGGCATCACCCTGGACGCCTTCCTCCGCTACCGCCGAACCCTTGGTGATCTGCGCGAGGTCCCCGTGTTTCCCGTGCTCGTCGGCGAGGCGGAGAAGGAGCCCATGGAGGCTCTGGCCCTGGCCACCGGCGGCCGGGTCCTCGACGCCCGTCAGGGCGACCTGGCCGTCACGCTCCAGGAGCTGAGGCTGATGAGGTGAGCTCAGACGGAGGTGCGAGGCAGGGGCCGGTGTGGTCACCATCCCGGCCGTCCACTGCTCCGACCCCCACCGGCGGTCCTTGTCGGGCGGTGACGTGATCGCGGCCCTATCCTGCCGTCTCTGATGTTGCTCGCCCGCGCTGAGCTCTGAGGGAGCTGAGCGTCCGGGGGAAGGGGCTGCCGGTGAAGGGGTGGCCGCCGTCGTCCCGCGCTGCCGTGGTGCGCCGGTGCCTGGCCGTGGCGGGGTTCGTGGCCGTGTTCCTGGGCGGGGCGGCAGCCCCGGTGTGGGCCCACGCCTCGCTGGAATCGACCACGCCGACGCAGGGCCAGCAGACCGAGGCCGCGCCCGGGGCCCTGGTCCTGCGGTTCAGCGAACAGGTCGGAGTCAACGCCCGCTCGGTGGTGCTCCTGGATGCGGGCGGACATCGGATCGATCTGGGGACCGTCCATCATCCGGTGGGCCAGCCCAACGTGGTCGAGGCCGGGATCCGTTCGGGGCTGGCCAAGGGCTCCTACACCGTGGTGTGGCACGTGGTCTCGGCCGACAGCCACCCGGTCAACGGTGCGTTCTCGTTCGGGGTGCAGGTCCCCGCGGGGGCGGTCGCGGTCACGGCGGGGTCCGATCCGTGGACGACGTGGTTGGACGGGCTGGCCCGCGGTGTGGCCTTCGCCGGTCTCGTGGTGCTGGTGGGCGGCGTGTTCTTCGTTGCCTTCGTGTGGCCCGCAGGCAGCGGGGACCCACGGGCACGCCGGTTGATCGGCACCGGCTGGTGGGCCTCGCTGGTGGCCGCGGTGTGCCTGATCGTCCTACAGGGGCCCTACGGAGCCGGGCTGGGTCCTGGCGGGATCACGGATCTCGACCTGCTCACCGCCACGCTGGGAAGCCGGTACGGCCGGTTACTGGTCCTGCGGTGCGTGGTGTTGCTCGTCCTGGCCGCCTGGCCCGGCCTTGTCCCCCATCGTCGGGGACGGGGACGGGGACGGGGACGGGGACGGGGACGGGGCGCCGGGTTCGCGGTCTGCGCCACCGGGTTGGTGGCCACGTTCAGCCTGTCCGAGCACTCCGCTCAGGGACGGCTGGTCGTGCTCGCCGTCGGGGCGGACCTGGCCCACCTGGCTGCGGCCGGCATCTGGGTGGGCGGCCTGGTGCTGCTCGGAGTGGCGCTGCTGTCCCGCCGCAGCGGTCCCGATCCGAGCGTCCTCGCCGATCGATGGTCGCCCGTGGCCGCGGCGGCGGTGGCGGTGCTGGTGGTCACCGGGGTGTTCCAGGCCTGGCGGATGATCGGCTCCTGGGCGGCGGTGACCGGCACCGGATACGGCAGGTTGGTCCTCGCCAAGACGATCGGCCTGGTGATCCTCGTGGCACTCGGGAACGAGGGGCGACGACGGCTGATCCGCTGGCGGGCGGCTTCCTCACCCGTCACCGCCTCGGCCCAGGGCGCCGTGCTCCGCAGATCGGTCCTCGCGGAGGTCGTCGTCGCCGGCGCGGTCCTGGCGATCACCGCGGGACTGGTCAACGCGGTTCCCCCTGCGGCCGCCCAGGTGTCCGGCCCCTATTCGACCACCGTGATCGCCCGCGACAGCGACGGCAACCAACTGAGCGTGGTCCTGGACATCGCCCCGACCACGGTGGGCCCGACGACGGTCCACCTGTACGTCACCACACCGACCGGGGTGGTCCGCCCGTTCGTGGCGGCCCAGGGCACCCTCGTGCCGAGCGCGCAGGATCTGGGAACGGTCCGGTTCCCCTTCGTCCAGGCCGGGCCCGGCCACGCCGTCGCCTGGTCCGTCGTGATCCCCGCCGCCGGGAGGTGGGCCCTGACCGTGGACGTGCTCACCTCGCCGACCACGGACTACGCCGCCACGACCACTTTCCGGGTCCGCTGACCCACCGGCGGTCGGTTCGCCGTCCGGCCCACGTCCATCGTCAGGAGATCTCGATGCCGACACCCGCCCCGCTCCGCCGGTCCCGCGCCTCGTCCCCGGCGACAAAGTCCCTTCATCCGGCGACGAGGACCCCTCATCCGGCGACGAGGACCCCTCATCCGGGGACAAGGCCACCTCGCCCGGTGCGGTACCTGGTCGCGGCCGGTCTGTGCGTCCTGGTCGTCGCGGTCCCCACCCCCGCCTTCGCCCACGTGACGGTGGTCTCGGACGACGCCACCCGACGCGCCGACGACGCGATCCTGACCTTCCGGGTACCCAACGAGGAGGACGCCGCGACCACCACGAAGATCCAGATCCGGTTCCCGACGAAGGCCCCGCTGGCCTCGGTCCGTCCGGCACCCGTACCCGGGTGGACGACCACCACGACACCCGTGACCTTCGATCCGCCCGTCGTGACCGATGACGGGACGATCACGACCGGAGTGGGGTCCGTGACCTATACTGCGGACAAGGGGAATCCGGGAATCCCGGTCGGTGGGTTCGAGGCATTCCAGGTCCTGGTCGGACCGCTGCCCGACACGCCCGCGCTCGCCTTCCCGACCGTGCAGACCTACAGCAACGGCACGGTCGTCGCCTGGATCCAGCCGGTCATCGACCCGAGCGCCCCGCCGGACAATCCGACGCCCCTGCTGCACCTCACGCCCGCGACCCCGTCCTCGGCCGCAGCCCCGGCGACCGCCGTGACCGGAACCGACGCCCGGAGGGGAACCGACGCCCAGACGGGAGCCGAGGCCCAGGCCTCCTCGCGCGACGGCGGTGACTTCTCAAGTCGATCCCAGGTGGCGACGGCCCGCGCCCTGGGACTCAGTGGCCTGATCGCGGGCCTGCTCGCACTGGTCGTGGCCGGCATCGCGATCGTCCGCACGCGAGGATCGCGAACCTCCTGACGGCCGGTCCACCCGTCACCCGCGACCTGCCACGCCGACCGATCTCCCGCGACCCGCACCCGCACCCGCGGCCCGTCACCCGTGAGGCGTCAGCCCGGCCCGAGCGCGGCCAGCAGCGCCGGCGTGGCCTGCCGCAGGCCGTTGTCCCCGGTCAGCACCCGCTGGCACCCGTCCAGTTCGACGTACACCGAACCGGAGGTCCCGATCACGGCGAAGAGGTTCGCCTGCGCCTGGCACGGGCGTTGCGGTCCGGCGGCCTCGAGCAGGGAGATCAGCGACGCCGTCTGCGTCGCGGTGAGCCGCCGTCCGCGCACGAGGGTGCCCGACGGCGTGTCCCCGCGTTCGGTCACGCGGTAGACGCAGAGCGGCGGGGAGTCCTCCTTGCCCAGCGCGGCCAGTGAACCGGCATCGCCCGAGCCTCCGCTCGCCGCGGCCAGCGGCAGCATGTCCTTCCACCCGGTCGCACAGCCACTGTCGATCACTGCCTGGGGAGTGATCTGCCTGAGGCGGTGTGTCTCGGTCGTGGTGAACGACACCGCGGCCAGGGCGGCCGTGGCAGCGGGCTGGAGGTGCCCGCAACCGTTGCGCGGCCATCGTGGCAGGACGCCGCGCCCGTGCGCATCGATGAGCCAGACCATGGGGTCGGGGTCGAAGTTGGCTGCGCAGGCCCCGTCGCCGGAGTGTTCGTCCGCTGCGCGAAGGGCGGTGACGAGCGCTTCGAGACCCGACGTGGCGTTGCGTTGGGTGGCCACCAGCCACTGTCCCTTCCCGGGGACCGTCTCGACGTCGACGCTGCAGGCATGCAGCGCGACCGGTCGGAAGTCCTGGGGCAACGCCTGTCGCGCAGCGGTGAGGGGGTACTCCTCGGTCGCACTTGTCGAGCACCACCAGGACGAGCCGGGTGCCGGGGTGCGCACGGTGGTGTGACCGGCTCCGGCCCCCACCACGGCGGCGTCGTTCGGTGTCGCCACGGCCGAAGGCGACTCCGTGGCGCCCAGGGCGTCCGGGGACCGCTCGGACTGTGCACCGCACCCGGTCAGGACGATCGCCATCGAGACGATCCCGGCGGCCGTGGCGATCCATCTTCCGCTGCCCTCGCGGCTCAGCCGTGCCCCCATGCTGTCCTCCTGCGCTCGCTCCCGTGTCACGTGACGTGGCACCGGTGGGACGTCACCGGCCGATCATTCGTTCCCGCAGATCCGTTCATCGGGTGGATCTGCGCGTTCCGGCAGTTCTGCTCGTCCCCGCGGACCTGCGGCGTCCTGTCCGTGCCGTCCGGGTTGTGCTGTCCGGGGCCTGCGCAATCCTGGCCCGTTCGGGGTCTGGGCAACCCCGGCCCGGACGGGTCACCCTTCGGACGTGCGGTCGCAATGATCCAGGAACGGTGTTCGACGCGTCCGCCCCTCGCGACAAATGCCGCGAGAGTTCGATGCGACACGTCTACCGTGCCAGGCATGTCCAGTGTCGAACACCCGGCCGTGCGAGCCGGCGCCGCCGGAGATGTCGAGGTGGTACTCGCGCTCGCCCGAGCCGACGAGGAGCGGGTCACAGGGCGTCCTTCGAGGCTGGTCGCGGGCGACGTCCGGGACTGGTGGCAGCGGGTCGACCTGGCGGCGAACTCCTGGCTGGTCAGGTCGCCCGAGCCAGGTACCCCGGTCGCCGTGACCTGGCTCGAGCAGCAGGGGGAGGAACTCGGCGTCAGCTTCCCGATCACGGCTTCGGCCGCCCGTCCGGAGCTGTTGCCCCTGCTCGTCGACCTGGTCGAACGTCGTGCTGCGGGGCTCGGTCTCGCCCGGTTGCACGTCGCGGTCCTCGTGCCGGATCCGCTCGCCGAGGACCTGTTGCGCGGCCGGGGGTACCAGGAGGTCCGGCGGTTTTTCGAGATGGCGATCGAACTCGATGCACCGCCGCCGGGGGTCGCACTGCCTGAAGGGCTCAGTCTGCAGGTGGTCACTCCCGCGGACGGCCGGGGGTTCCACGAGGCGATCTCCGAGGCCTTCGAGGACCACTGGGAACACCACCACCAGCCGTTCGAGGAGTGGTGGTCCCAGCGGACCAGCGATCCCGACTTCGACCTCTCCTGGTGGTTCACGGTCAGGGAGGGCGGCCGGACGGTCGCCGCGATCCGTAGCGTGCCTGCTCGCAACGGTGGCGTGTACGTCGCCAGTCTCGGCGTCCGCCGTTCGTGGCGGGGGCGCGGCCTGGCCAAGGCACTGCTCGCGCACACCTTCGCCTGGGCCTGGCAGGCCGGCTTCCCCAGGATCACTCTCGGCGTGGACGCGAGCAGCCCCACCGGCGCGACGCAGCTGTACCGCGGCCTGGGGATGACCGTGGAACTGGAGACCGCCGTGTGGGAGCGGCGCATCGCGGACACTCCGCCGTCACCCTGATCCGCCTGCCGCTCCGTGCCCATCCCGGGCGGGACTCCCCCCGGGGAGCGCGGAGACCTTCAGCCGCCGCCGGACTGACCGGTGACGACTCCTCGCCGCGGGCGAGGTGGTCGTCACCGGTGACAGGGGCACCCGGTCGGGTCCGGCGTCAGGTCCAGGATGCGCTGTCAGGACCAGGACATGCCGCAGAACATCGTCGTCGGCCTGGGTGACGCGGGCGTGCCGGTGAACGTGCCGACGATGGTCAACTGGAGGCTGGAGTTCGGTGTCAGGACGGCTTCCCAGGCGTAGCTGGACGCGATGTAGGCCGGCGGCGCCTGGGTGAGCTGCGCGGTCCCCACGAAGGTGATGGTGGCCCCGGCCGGCATGATCAGGAAGAGATTCCACGACTTGCTGGGCGAGGTGCCCTGGTTGGTGATCGAGACGTTGCTGACGAAACCGGACGCGTGGGTGGCGTCGGCCGGCCAGTAACTCTCCGTGAGGTATTTCGCGGAGCAGACCGCGGCCGCCTGGCTGGGGGCCGCGGACACCACGAGGGAGGTGAGCAGCAACAGCGGGACGGCGAGTAGGCGGATGACGCGAGTGGTCCCGCGGCCGGTGATTCGTGGGGTGGGCACATGCACTCCTTCGGTCGGACATCAGGCGTCGTACGGACAACGGTTTGCTCCACAGCTGCGTGGCTGGCCAGCGGAGATTAGGGAACGCAATCAGGCACGTCAACGGGTGCGGAAGGGCTCGGTGCGGGGCCCTGTTCGGTGCTCCGGAGATCGTCACGAGCTTCCGCGTGCTCGTCCTCGACGACTGGATCAACGGAAGGAGGCGCCCGGGAGACTGTGCCGGGGGCCAGTGTCGGGGACGGGACATGGCTGGGGACGGGACATGACTGGGGATGTGGCTGGGGTTCCGACGGGATGATTCCCCGCCACGTGGGTACACAACGGTCATGTCTGAGATTGTCGAAACCATCGAGGTGGCAGTTCCCCTCCCCACGGCCTACAACCAGTGGACCCAGTTCGAGGAGTTCCCCCGCTTCATGGAGGGGGTGGCGGAGGTCCGGCACCTGACGGACTCGCTGACCCGCTGGAAGATCAAGATCGGTGGTGTCGAGCGGGAGTTCGACGCCGAGATCAGCGAGCAGCATCCGGACGAGCGGGTGGCCTGGCACAGCCTGGGTGGAACCGAGCATGCAGGAGTGGTGACCTTCCACCGTCTCGCCCCCATGACGACCCGAGTCACCCTGCAGTTGTCGACCACGCCCGAGGGTGCGATCGAGACCCACGGCGACAAGCTCGGCTCGGTCAGGAGCCGAGCCAAGGGTGATCTGAAGCGATTCAAGGAGTACATCGAGGGCCGCGGTCTGGAGTCGGGTGGCTTCCGGGGCGAGGTTCACCCCTCCTGAACATCCACGACGCGGTAGTTACCGCCGGATCCTGGATTCATCGAGGAGTACCGGTTGCCGTCGGACCAGAACGACCAGTAGTAACCGGTGTTCGTCCCGGTCCGCTTGCCGGTGATCGGTAAGCAGTCACACCCCCTGCTGATCTGCGGCGTGTCGGTGCTTGCGTCCGGT